>NZ_DAIPZB010000017.1:0-86891 GCF_036782435.1 Pinisolibacter sp.
CACATTAAACGCATCAAATCAACATGATGGTCCAACCGCGCACAGGTCTCATGAGCCCTCAGTCGACGGCG
Organism: Pinisolibacter sp.; assembly: GCF_036782435.1. NCBI lineage: Bacteria > Pseudomonadati > Pseudomonadota > Alphaproteobacteria > Hyphomicrobiales > Ancalomicrobiaceae > Pinisolibacter > Pinisolibacter sp. The sequence continues at coordinate 72 of NZ_DAIPZB010000017.1, forward strand.
ACGCCGAGGGCGGCGAGATCGCGGGCGAGTTGCTCGGGCGAGACGAATCGGACCGCCTGCATACCGATCGCGCGGGCGCCCTCGACGTTGGCCGGGACGTCGTCGATGAACAGGCAGGAGGCCGGGTCGAGGCCGTTGCGTTCGGTCAGCACCCGATAGATCGCCGGATCCGGTTTCAACAGCTTCTCGTGGGCGGAGACGACGATGTCGACGAAGTCGCCGAGGGTGGGGTAGCGGACGAGGACGTCGGCATATTTCTCGGCGGAGAAGTTGGTGATGGCGTAGAGCGGCACGCCGCGCGCCGCCAGCCGGTCGCGGATGGCGACGGTCTCCTCGATCAGGCCGGGCACCATCTCGTGCCAGCGCTCGTCCCAGGCGCGGATCTCGGTCTCCCATTCGGGGTGGAGCGCGACGCGCTCGGCGATACCCTCGGCGAAGGGGCGGCCGCGGTCCATCTCGCGGTTCCAGGCGTCGGCGACGATCTCCTCGATGAACCAGTCGCGTTTCGCCGGATCGGGGAAGAAGGTGTCGTAGAGGAGGCGGGGGTCGTAGCGCAACAGGACGTTGCCGAAGTCGAAGACGACGTTGGTGATCCGGGGCACGGCGGCCTCCCAGTAAGCGAATCGGCCCCGGGAGCGATCCCGAGGCCGAGAGATCATAGGTGGTCGCCGTGAAATGTCGCCGGTCACATGCGAGATCGGGACTTCGGATGCATGCATCCGAAGTCCGTCTCAGCGACCGCGCTTCAGCTCCGGGTGCATCACCTTGCCGAGCAGCTTGCTGTCGCGGCCGATGACGTGCTCGGTCGAGCCGACGATGAGCGGATCGGGGCCGGTGACGGTGCTCTTGTCCTTGTTGGGATAGGGCATGGTCGTCAGGAAGTGCTGCATGCAGTTGAGGCGGGCGCGCATCTTGTCGTTCGACTTGATGATCGTCCACGGCGCGTCGGCGGTGTCGGTGTAGAAGAACATCGCCTCCTTGGCCTCGGTGTAGTCGTCCCACTTGTCGAGCGAGGCGCGGTCGATCGGCGACAGCTTCCACTGCTTCAACGGGTCGTGCTCGCGGCTGTCGAAGCGGCGCTTCTGTTCCTCGCGGGTGACCGAGAACCAGTACTTCACCAGACGGATGCCGGAGCGGGTGAGCATGCGCTCGAACTCGGGGGCCTGGCGCATGAACTCGAGGTATTCGGTGGGCGAGCAGAAGCCCATGACACGCTCGACACCGGCGCGGTTGTACCAGGAGCGGTCGAACATCACGATCTCGCCGGCGGCCGGCAGATGGGCGATGTAGCGCTGGAAGTACCATTGGGTCTTCTCGCGCTCGGTCGGTTTCTGGAGGGCGACGACGCGAGCGGTCCGCGGATTGAGGTGCTCCATGTAGCGTTTGATGGTGCCGCCCTTGCCGGCGGCGTCGCGTCCCTCGAAGAGCATGATGATGCGTTCGCCGGTCTCCTCGACCCAGCGCTGGAGGCGCAACAACTCGCGCTGGAGCTCGAGCTTGTGCGCCTCGTAGACCTTGGTGCGCATCTTGGTCTTGTAGGGGTATTCGCCGCTCTCGAAGACGTGGGCGATCGCCTCCGGGTCGTGGCGCATCTCGGCGAGGAGATGGCGCGTGGCGCCGCCGTCCTGCTTGGGCGCCTTTTCGAGCTTCTTGAAGGCTTCCGGATCGGGGATGACCACGTCCTCGAGGCCGTCCTCGGCCGCCTCGGCGGGCTCGGTCGCCTCGACGGGCGCCGCGATGGTGACCGGCGTCTTGCGCGGGCGCGCGGGCCTCGAAGGTCTCACCGGTTTCGGGGTGGGTTCGGCCGTCGCGGGCGCGGCGGCCGTGGCTGGGCTCGGTTGTTCGACGGCGTCTTCCACTCGCGTGATCTCGGTCATGTCCACCCCTCTGGTTCGCGCACGGCGACACGTCCGTCGTCGCGAATGAGAGGAGCCGCCTGTTCTGGACCGGAATCCGTCACTTTCGCGCCCACGGCGCACCGTTCGATGGCGAACCATAATCGACGCTCGTTTCGCTTTCCTTGAGGCGCGTCAAAATCATGGCCGTGATCACAGAACGTTCCGCGACGTCGCTCGCCCCGGGCGTGGCGAGCGACGTCGGGGGTGGACCACGAGGCGGGAGACGTTATGCTCGCCTCCTCAGACGTTCGTCGAAGAGACGTAAGGAGGAAACACGATGCTCTCGAAGATCCGCTTCGCCGCGTTCGCGGCGGCGGCCGTGTCGGTCGCCACTCTCGCCGCCCCAGCTCGCGCCGACGGCTTCGTCAACGTCCTCACCGGCGGCACCTCGGGGGTCTACTATCCGCTCGGCGTGGCGCTGACCCAGATCTACGGGGCGGGCATTCCCGGCGTGAAGACCCAGGTCCAGGCGACCAAGGCGTCGGTCGAGAACCTCAACCTGTTGCAGCAGGGCCGCGGCGAGATCGCCTTCGCGCTCGGCGATTCGGTGCGCGACGCCTGGGAGGGCAACACCGAGGTCGGCTTCAAGGCGAAGCTCGACAAGCTGCGCGGCATCGCCGCCATCTATCCGAACTACATCCAGATCGTGGCGCTCAAGTCGAGCGGCGTGACCAAGTTCACCGATCTCAAGGGCAAGAGCCTGTCGGTCGGCGCGCCCAAGTCGGGCACCGAGCTCAACGCCCGCGCCATCTTCGGCGCTCACGGCATGAAATACGCCGACCTCGGCAAGACCGAATATCTGCCCTTCGCCGAGTCGGTCGACCTGATGAAGAACCGCCAGCTCGACGCGACGCTGCAGTCGGCCGGCCTCGGCGTCGCCTCGATCCGCGACCTCTCGACCTCGGTGGAGACGACGATCGTGGCGGTGGATGCGGAGACGGTGAAGAAGATCGGTGCGCCTTATGTGCCCGTGACCATTCCGGCCGGTACCTATCAGGGCCAGAGCGAACCGGTTCCGACCGCGGCGGTGGTGAACTTCCTCGTCACCCACGCCGGGGTTCCGGACGAGACGGTCTATCAGATGACCAAGCTCACCTTCGAGAACCTCGACAAGCTGGTCGCCGCCCACGGTGCGGCCAAGAACATCAAGCTCGAGACGGCGCTCGACGGCATGCCGGTGCCGCTGCATCCGGGTGCGGCGCGCTACTTCAAGGAGAAGGGGCTCCTCAAGTGAGGCCCGTCGGGCGAGCCGGCGTCGCCGGCTCGCGCCGGGTGGATCGCTCCTCCGGCTCCGACGCTCTCCGTCGCACGCGATCTCGGTGAGCCCCCTCTTCCTTCCCCCTTCGCGGGGGAAGGTGGCCCGCAGGGCCGGGCGAGGGATGCCGCGTGGGCGGCGTCGGGCCGAGACCACGACCGCCGGCGATCGGATCGGGGAGAGTTCCAGCCCCCTCATCCGGCCTTCGGCCACCTTCTCCCGCAAGGGGAGAAGAGGAGATCGCGGCGGCATCCGGCCCGATTTCGACGGTCCCTCGAATGCCTTCGCCTCCGCCCGTACCGCCCGTGACCCCGCTCCATCGAGATCCGACGATGACCGCGACGACCAGTTCCCCGAGTGCCCTCGACAGCTTCGAACACGGCTTTCCGACCGGGTTCGGCAAGGGAGCGATGGCGCTCGTCGCCTTCTCCATCGCGCTCGTCTTCTCCACCTTCCAGATCTTCGTCTCGGCCTGGCCGATCCTGCCGTCGCTGGCGATCCGCGGCATCCACGTCGGGTTCCTGCTGCTGCTCTCCTTCGGGCTGATCGCCAATTTCCGGTCGCGCTCGCGCTTCGAACTGATGACGGGGTGGGCGCTCGGCGTCATCGGTTTCGGCATCGGCCTCTATCAGTGGATCGAGCACGACGCGCTGATCCTCAGGGCCGGTGACCTCGACACCCGCGACGTGGTCGTCGGGGTGGCGCTGATCGTCCTGGTGTTCGAGGCCTGTCGCCGTCTGATGGGGCCGGCGCTGCCGATCATGTGCGGCATCTGCCTCGTCTATGCCTTCGGCGGCCAGTGGTTTCCCGAGCCGCTGACCACCCGCGGCTACGGCTTCTCGCAGGTGATCGACCAGATGTCCTTCGGCACCGAAGGCATCTACGGCGTACCCGTCAACGTCTCGGCCACCTACATCTTCCTGTTCATCCTGTTCGGCTCGTTCCTCGAGAAGGCCGGGATGATCCATCTCTTCACCGACGTGTCGCTCGGCCTGTTCGGCAAGGCGCGCGGCGGTCCGGCCAAGGTGGCGGTGTTCTCCTCCGGCCTGATGGGGACGATCTCCGGATCGGGCGTCGCCAACGTCGTCACCGTCGGCCAGTTCACCATCCCGTTGATGATCCGCTTCGGTTATCGCCGCGCCTTCGCGGCGGGCGTCGAGGCGACGGCGTCGATGGGCGGGCAGATCATGCCGCCGGTGATGGGGGCGGCCGCCTTCATCATGGCCGAAACGCTCGACGTGCCCTATTCGGCGGTGGTCACCGCCGCGGTGCTGCCGGCGATCCTCTATTTCGCCTCGGCCTATTGGATGGTGCATCTCGAGGCCGGCAAGCACGGGCTCTCGGGCATGACCGAAGTGCCGAGCGCGCTCGCCGCGCTGAAGGCGCGTTGGTATCTGGCGCTGCCGCTCGCGGCGCTGATCTTCATGCTGTTCCACGGCTTCACGCCGCTCTTCGCCGGCACTCTCGGTCTGGCGCTGACCGTCGTGCTGATCCTCGGCGCCGGCGCTTCGGCCGGGCTGCCGGCGACGTGGATGCGGGCGGTGTTCTGGATCGGCCTCGGTCTCGTGACGGCGAGCTTCCTGAAGTTCGGCATGATGCCGGTGGTCGGCGCGATCGTCGTCCTGGCGGTGGTGCTGCTCTTCGTCCGCGGCGGGCGCGAGACGCTTCTCCTTTGCCGCGACAGTTTCGCCGACAGCGCCAAGACGGCGCTCTCGGTCGGCATCGCCTGCGCCATCGTCGGCACGATCATCGGCACCTTCACGCTGACCGGCCTCGGCACCACCTTCGGCACATGGGTCGTCGGCATCGGCAAGTCGAGCCTGTTCCTGTCGCTGATCCTCACCATGGTGCTGTCGATCATCCTCGGCACCGGCATCCCGACCATCCCGACCTACATCATCGTCGCGGCGCTCGCCGCACCGGCGATGGCCTCGCTCGGCGTGCCGCTGATCGTCGCCCACATGTTCGCCTTCTACTTCGGCATCATGGCGGACCTGTCGCCGCCGGTGGCACTGGCCGCGCTCGCCGCCGCGCCGATCGCCCGCGAGAAGCCGGACAAGATCGGCCTCGAGGCGATGCGCATCGCCGGCGCCGGCTACGTCATCCCCTACGCCGCCGTCTATGCGCCGGCCCTGATGATGCAGTCGGGCGACCCGATGGCGGTGCATCTCGGCTTCTGGGGGGCGGTGGTCTTCGCCTTCGTCAAGACGGCGATCGCCATGGGTCTGTTCGGCGCCGGCCTCATCGGTTGGCTGTTCGGACCGCTGGCGTTGTGGGAACGCGGGGGCATGCTGGTCGCCGCCGTGGCGATCGTCGGGCGCTTCGAGTGGAGCGATCCGATCGGCCTCGGCGCCGGGGCGGCGCTGGTGGCGCTGCACTGGTGGCGGTCGCGCGGCGCGGCCGTCTCGGCGAGCGGATGAGCGCGATCTGCCTCGCCGCCGCCGGGGTGAGCGTGCGTCTGGCGACGGTCGTCACCCTGGTCTGGACCCATTCGATCGAGAAGGTCGATTGGCGCGAGACCTGGCGGGCGACGCCGGCCGGGCTCGAACTGGTCGAAGCGCGGACCAAGGGATCGGGCGCCGGGATGGAGCCCGGCGACGACGCGCGGCTCGAGGACGGCTGGTGGGTGTGGCATCCCGAACGGCCGGCGGCGGAGGAGGTCCATCTCGCCCGGTCGGGCGCGACCGCCGACTGGCGGCTGTGCGTCGAGGAGACATGCCGTACGGCGGAAGCGATCCTCGGTCGGCCGATGGACGGAGAGGCGGTCCGGCTCGCCCCGTGTGACTGAAACACGGCGGCGACCGACAACTTGTCGTGTCTTCGACGCATTCGGCTGCTTGTCTCGACCCCGGTCGGCGGGCCATGCTGTCGGGGGCGAAGCGAGGCGAGAGATGGCGAGCGGATACGAATCACATCGGATGTCGAGCCCCCAGGTGTTCCTGTGGCGGATGGTCATCTTCCTGGTGATCGCCGGCTTCGTCGCCCTGATCCTGCAGAAGCAGATCCTCTTCGCCTTCTGGGCCAACCCGGGCCTCAACGGCTTCATCCTGTTCGTGCTGGCGCTCGGCATCCTGTTGGCGTTGCGTCAGGTGACGCGGCTCTTTCCCGAGGTGCGCTGGGCCAACGCCTTCCGCCGCCGCGAACCGGATTTCGACGCCGATCTCCGGCCGCGGCTGCTCGGCCCGATGGCGTCGCTGCTCGGTGACCGCGGCGTCGCCGGCATTTCGCCGGAGGTGATGCGCTCGATCCTCGATTCGATCGGCATGCGCCTCGACGAGACCCGTGACATCACCAAGTACATCGGCGGCACGCTGGTGTTCCTCGGCCTGCTCGGCACGTTCACCGGCCTCTCCGAGACGGTGTCGTCGGTGAGCGACACGCTGAAATCGCTCAACGTCGGGGCGACCGACATCGGCGCGGTGTTCGAGGATCTGAAGACCGGCCTCGCCAAGCCGCTCGGCGGCATGGGCGTCGCCTTCTCGTCGTCGCTGTTCGGTCTCGCCGGCTCGCTGGTCATCGGCTTCCTCGACCTGCAGGCGTCGCAGGCGCAGAACCGCTTCTACAACGAACTCGAGGACTGGCTGTCGACCGAGGCCGAGGTCGATCTCGAGGACGAAGGGGCGAGCGGGCGCGGCATCGCCGAACAGCTGCGCGCCTCGGTCGACCGCCTCACCCGCGTCGCCCAGGAGGGCGGTGGCGGCAGCCGCAACACCTCGGCGGCGTTGGTCGATCTGTCGGAGTCCCTGCGTGGTCTCGTCGCTCACGTCCGCAGCGAGCAGGCGCAGGTGCGCGGCTGGATCGAGACGCAGGAGGAGGAGAACCGGCGGACTCGCATCGCACTCGAGACCATCGCCGCGGCGCTCACGCCGCGTGACCGAGAGCCTCCGCACGACCGGACGGGGGCGTGACCGCGATGCGCCTCGCCCGCCGCCGCCGCGAAGGTTCGATCGACTACTGGCCGGGCTTCGTCGACGCCCTGTCGACCCTGTTGATGGTCATCATCTTCCTGTTGTCGGTGTTCATGCTGGCGCAGTTCTTCCTGTCGCGCGAGATCACCGGCAAGGACACGGCTCTCGCCAAGCTCAATCGCCAGATCGCCGAACTCACCCAACTCCTGTCCCTGGAGCGCGCCGGCAAGGCGGACGGCGACGACCAGATCGCCCGATTGAAGGCGGGTCTCGACGCGGCCGAGGGCGAGAAGGGACGCCTGTTAAGCCTTCTGGCGGCGCGCGACGGTCAGGCGGCGGCGAGCGGCGGGGCGGCGGCCACGGCGGGTCTGGCGCTCGATGCGGAGAAGCGGATCTCGGCCCAGGCGCTGGCCCAGGTCGAATTGCTCAATCAGCAGATCTCGGCGCTGAGGCGTCAGATCGCGGCGCTCGAACAGGCGCTGGAGGCGACCGAGAGCCGCGACAAGGAGAGCCAGACCAAGATCGCCGATCTCGGCAAACGCCTCAATCTGGCGCTGGCGCAACGGGTTCAGGAGTTGCAGCAGTATCGCTCCGACTTCTTCGGGCGGCTGAAGGAGATCCTCGGCAACCGGCCGGGCATCCGGGTGGTGGGCGACCGCTTCGTCTTCCAGTCGGAGGTGCTCTTCCCCGTCGGCTCCGACCAGATCGACGAGGCGGGCAACGCTGCGGTCGATCGGCTCGCCGCCGCGGTGGTCGACCTCGAGCGCGAGATCCCGCCGGAGGTGGCCTGGACGCTGCGCATCGACGGCCACACCGACAGCCGGCCGATCGCGCCGGGTGGTCGCTTCAAGTCGAACTGGGAGCTTTCGGCGGCGCGCGCCATCGCGGTGGTTCGCCGGCTGATCGAGGGCGGTGTGTCGCCGAAACATCTGGTCGCCGCCGGTTTCGGCGAGTTCCAGCCGGTGGAGGAGGGGGCGACCGAAGAGGTCTACGGCCGCAACCGGCGCATCGAGATCCGGCTCACCGACCGGTGAGCCGAACGAGGACGTCTCTCCCATGAGCGAGCCGACGAATACCGACCCGGTGCCGACGAGTTCCGATCCGCGGCGCCGTCTCGCCGACATGGTCGATCTCGTGCCGGCGCACCTGCCCGAGGTCACCGACCTGTGGGTGGCGTCGTGGCAACGGACGCTGCCGTCGATCGACTTCGAAGCCCGGCGGGCGTGGCTCGTCGATCATCTCGACGCGGCGACGGCGAAAGGCGCGGCGGTGCGGCTGGCGATGACGGCCACCGGCGACGTCGGCGGCTTCGTCCTGATCGACCCGGCGACCGGCTATCTCGACCAGATCGCGGTCCATCCGGATCTGTGGGGGGCGGGGATCGCCGAAGCGTTGATCGTGGAGGCGCGGCGGCTGTCGCCGGAAAAGATCGTCCTCGACGTCAACGCCGACAATCCGCGCGCGGTCGCCTTCTATGTCCGGCAGGGGTTCCGCGAGATCGGCCGCGGCACCAACCCGCGCTCGGGGTTGGCGACGCTGAAACTCGAATGGCGGCGGGACGCGGCCGGCGAGGGCTGATACCGAGCCCATGAAGTTCCGACCTGTTCAGAACTTCATGGGCGATGGCAAGCCCGAACGGGCGTCGGCCGGTCAGGCCGTAACGCTGATGAATTTCGGACGAGTCCGAAATTCATCAGCCCAGTATGAGATCGACCCGGCTCCTCAAACGAGAACGGCGGGCTCGCGCCCGCCGTCGGTCTTTTCACGGTCGTCGCGGCGCCTCAGGCGGCGCAGCGCTTGAAGAGGTCGTCCAGCGCCTGCAGGCGGCTGTTCATCGACTCGTTCATCGCATGGGCGACGGGGATGGCGGCGATGCCGATGCGCTTGCCGGTCACCAGGGCAACGGAGATCTCGCCACCGTCGTCGTCGACCGCGACGGAGCGGACCGACGGCAGGTCGGAGACCATGGCGGCGATCAGATTGGTCATTTCGGCGACGGTCAGGCGAGCCTTGCCGATGAGTTCGTCGGGATGGACACGTTGCCCGGCATACATGATCGAGATACCTCGGGAATTCGCCGCACCTTCACAGCGAAGGTCGTTCGGCTTTGAATCGAATGTTATCGACCGGACGTTGCTCGAGCCTTAACTCGCGCCTCTCCGGCCACGGCAAGTCGGCGCCCTCGATTCCGATGGTGAAGATTCGGTGTGGACCCGCCGAAGCGGGACGAATACCGGTCTTCGACCCCTCGGTCGGTTCGGCGCCACCGCCGCGATGGCACAGATGGGGATCGCTCGTGGCTTTTTTCGGGCCGCATCCCGCGGCGCGAGAAATATCTCTTCGCAGTGCACAAGTCCACGCGCCCCGGTCATGCGATGCGGCATGGCTGGGACGCGCCGAACGCGTGGTCGTCGTCATTCGATCATCATGGGTCGGGCGAGGGGCGTTTCGGAACGCTCGTATACGGAACGTTAAGGTTTCCGGTCCATCATCGAAGTATCCGGGAAACCGGATCCGAGTGACACCCGTCATTCTGTTCGACGCCTCCCTGTAGACTTCCGCCGAGCCGCGCCCCCGCGCGGCTCTCTTTTTTGCGAAGTCGGTCGACGTGAGAGCGGACGTTAACCCGCTCATGATATTCGTCATGGTGAGAGAGTGCCGAAAGCGGCCGTGGCGGCACGGACGCCGAGCGGCGGGACGCCGCATCGGGGTGCATGGACCCGCGGCGCGTCCCATGCGACGATTTCGACCAGGAGGCCGGCCGAGATGAACCACGAGACCACCCGAGACGGCGACGAGGCTCGCGGCGAGACCATCGACTTCGCCGCGCGGTTCACCGGATCGGAGACGTTCCGCACGCTGTTCCGCGAAGGCATGCAGCTGGTGGAAGAGACCGCCTCCTATCTCGACGGGCCGGGGCGGTCGGAATCGCGCGGGTTGTCGCGGGCGGCGTCGCTGATCTACGCCACCGAGTCGATGCGGCTCACCACCCGGCTGATGCAGCTCGCCTCCTGGCTGCTCCTGCAGCGGGCGGTGAACGAAGGCGAGATGACGCAGGAACAGGCCGGTCTGGAAAAATCCAAGGTGCGGATCGACGGGCCGTCGTCGAGCCAGGGTGGCCCGGGCTGGGACGAGGTGCCGGAGATGCTCCGGGAACTGGTCGGCCGGTCGCAGCGGTTGCAGCAGCGTATCCGCCGTCTCGACGATGCGATCTACGCCGAGGAGAGCGCGGCGCCCGAGGTCCCGGCGCCCAATCCGGTCGGCGAACAGCTCGGCCTGCTCAATCGCGCCTTCGGGTCGGACGACTGATACCAAAGGCCGGAGGTGCCGACGCACCCGGCCTTCGAAGGAACGCGAATATCTCATTCGCATCCGGGGCATGAGAAATTCGCGTCGGGAATACCATCGGCCATTTTCAATGGCCGATGGTATGATCGTCCGCGAACCCTCCGCTCCGCAAGACGATGTGAACGCCGCCTGCGCCCCCCGCGCCGGCGGCGTCTTCGTCTCTCACGCTTCGCGTGGTCCGGCGAAGCGACGGACGAGGCGGCCGTCGAGGGTGGCGAGGCCGGCGCCGATCAGCACCACGCCGACGAGATGCTGGGGCGCCAGCCGCTCGGCGAGGAACAGCCAGCCGAGCAGAATGGCGCTCGGCGGGATGAGGAAGGTGACCAGCATGGTGTTGGTCGGTCCGACCGTGGTGGTCAGGCGGAAGAACAGGATGTAGGCGACCGCGGTGGAGAGCAGCGCCAGTCCGGCCACGGCGGCGACGGCGGTGGCGCCGGGGGCGGCGTGCTGCCAAGGCGGGTCGAGGAGGAGCACCGCCGGGGTCAGCACCAGGCTCGAGCAGGTGAGTTGCCCGGCGGCGGTGGCGATCGGCGGGCGACCGCGGAAGCGGCGGCTCCACAGCGCCGAGAAGCCGTAGGAGAGTGCTGCTCCGAGACAGGCGAGTTCGGCGAGGAGATGGTCGCCGAGGCCGGAGAGGGCGTCGACGCCGACCAGAACCGCCACCCCGACGAAGGCGACGGCGACGCCGGCCGACTTGAGCGGCGTCGCCTTGTCGTCGGTGGTGAAGAGGTGGGCGACGATGACGCCGAAGATCGGCGTCGTGGCATTGAGGATCGAGGCGAGGCCGGCGCCGATGGTCCGCTGTCCCCAGACGATGAGAACGAAGGGGACGATGTTGTTGAGGAGGCCCATGACCAGATAGTCGCGCCAGGCGCGGCGGTCGCGGGGCATCTCGGTGCCGGTCAGGCGGGCGACGAGGAGGAGGACGAGCGCGGCGACGACGACGCGGCCGAGCACCACCGTCAGGGTCGGGATCTCGGCCACCGCGACACGGATGAACAGGAACGATCCGCCCCACAGGAGCGACAGGGTGAGGAGCATTCCCCAGGCGGCGGCGGGCATGTCGCGTCTCCGATGATCTCGGGGCGGGAGAATGGAGCGGCCGCGGCTCCGGCGCCACCCGGTTTTCGACCGCGTGCGCCGGGGCGCCGGGGGCGCATCAGCGCCTCTGGGCGAGGACGATGCCGGACATGACCAGGACGAGGCCGACACCCTGATACCAGCCGACGCTTTCGCCGAGGAAGGCCACCGCCATGGCGGCGCCGAAGACCGGGTTGAGATTGATGAAGACGCCGGCGCGCCCGGGGCCGATCAGTTCGACGCCGCGGATGAAGAAGATCTGAGCGAGGAACGACGGGAAGATCGCCACGTAGGCGGTGATCGCCCAACCGGTCGCCGTCGGCCAATGGAAGGGCAGCACCGCCGCTTCGACGGCGAGCAGGGGGAGCGAGGTGACGAAGGCGATCCCCGCCATGGCGGTGAAGAAGGAGAGCGAGGAGACCCGCGGGCGTTCTTCGAGGCCGATGGTGTAGATCGCGTAGCCGATGGTGGCGCCGAGCATGAAGATGTCGCCGAGATTGAAGGCGAGGCTGCGCGCCACCGCGAGGTCGCCGCGGATCGCCACCAGGGCGACGCCGGCGAGCGCCGCGACGATGCCTACGCCCTGCAACGGTCGGATCGGCCGGTCGCGCACCACCCAGGCCATGGTGAAGACGAAGAGCGGGAACGACCCCTGGATGATCGACATGTTGGCGCCGGTGGTGAAATGCGCCGCGGCGTAGAAGAAGGCGGTGAAGGCGGTATAGCCGGTGACGCCGAGCACCAGCAGGAACCACGGCCGGCCGCGCATCGCCGGCCAGTCGGCGGCGAAGCCGCGGCGATTGAGAACGGCGAGTGCGGCGAAGACCAAACCCCAACGCAGGACGACGAGCTGCATCGGCAGAATCTCGCCGACGGCGAGACGGCCGGCGACGATGTTGCCCGCCCACTGCAGCGCGGCGAGCGACAGAAGCACATAGGGGCGGTCGAAGAACCGCCGCGTCGAAGTGGGAGCGTCGCCCGTCATGGTTCCGATCCGGTGGAGGGCGGAAGAGATCCGAGGCGAGGCGGATTGTAAAGGCGCCGTCGCGAGGGGGAGCCCTCCCGGAGGTGGAGCGCGGGGTCAGCAGGCCAGATAGATGGTCCGCGTCTCCGCCTTGTCGGCGCTGCGAGGGTCGCCGGCGGCGGAGGTCTGGGCGGCGACGACGCGATTGCGGCCCGAGGTCTTGGCGGCGTAGAGGGCGACGTCGGCGTTCTTCAGCAGTTGGTCGACCGATTGGCCGGCGGCATGTTCGGCGACTCCGAGCGAGCAGGTCACCGACAGCACCGTTCCCGGCACCTCGATGCGGGTCGCTTCGATGTCCACCCGGAGGCGCTCGGCCTCGTGGTAGGCGTCGAGCAGGTCCCAGCCGTCGAGGAGGACGGCGAACTCCTCGCCGCCGAGGCGAGCGGGGCTGCCGGTGCGACGGCGAATCACGTCGGCGACGGCCTTGAGGACGATGTCGCCGGCGTCGTGACCCCAGGTGTCGTTGACCCGCTTGAAGTGATCGATGTCGAACATCACCACCGACAGTGGCGCCCCGTCACGGCCGCGCAGGGCGGCCTCGCCGGCGCGATCGAAGAAGGCGCGGCGGTTGGGAAGCTCGGTGAGGGCGTCGATGGTGGCCATGCGCACCAGTTCGCGCTGGGCGCGGGTCATGCGTTCGGCGGCGCGCAGGCGGGCGAAGAGTTCGGTCGGCACCGGCGGTTTGGTGATGAAGTCGTCGGCGCCGGAGTCGAGCGCCTCGATCAGGCGGTCGCGGTCGTGCGAGGACGACATGGCGACGACGTAGATCGGATGGCGCGACGTGGCGATGAGCCGCGCTTCCCAGCACAGCTCGAGGCCGGAGACACCCGGCACCTCGAAGGAGGTGAGCAACACGTCGACGCTCTCGTCGCCGCGCAGACATTCGAGCGCCGCGTTGCCGTCGGTGAACGGCAGCACCTCGTGCCCACCGTCGGTGAGCATCTTGGCCATCAGTTTCAGCCCGATCCGACTCGGATCCGCCAACACGATGCGCATGTGCGCCCTTCCGGGGAAAGCGGCCGCGACCGCTGCCGAGATGTCACGAACGCCGGGGTCCGGACGACGTCCCGACCATGGCCTCGATCGTAGTTAAGGGGAGGTGTGTTACCGATCCGTTGACGAATTCCGCGCATTTCTTCCGAGTGCGACACGGGGGCTCGCGGCGCCCGTCGCGGCCGCGGAATCCGCATCCGGCTCGACGGGGTGAGACTTGCGATGCAAGGGATCGCCCGGGGTCGCGCCCGCGGGGGAATGCGTCTATAGTCCGCGCGCCGAGCGGGACGGGCGATGCTCCCGACGCTTCGGCACGAGTGGACGAAAGAGGCGCCCGGCGCCGGCTCGCCCCGCTCCGGAGAGCCGGAGAGGAGGGGGAGCGGCTCGGGGTGACCGTCGGGCGGATATCCGGGGTCGACCGGAACAGGAAAGGGCGAGATGGCCAACGTCGTAGTCGTCGGGTCGCAGTGGGGCGACGAGGGTAAGGGCAAGATCGTCGACTGGTTGAGCGAGCGCGCCGACGTGGTGGTGCGCTTCCAGGGCGGCCACAACGCCGGCCATACGCTGGTCATCGACGACGTGTCCTACAAGCTGTCGCTGCTGCCCTCCGGCGTGGTTCGCCCGGGCAAGCTCGGCGTCATCGGCAACGGCGTGGTGCTCGATCCTCATGCGCTCGTCGCCGAGATGGGCCGCCTCGCCGACCAGGGCGTGACGGTGAGCCCGGAGACGCTGCGTATCGCCGAGAACTGCACGCTCATCCTGTCGGTGCATCGCGAGCTCGATCAGGCGCGCGAATCGTCGAATTCGGGCACCAAGATCGGCACCACCGGCCGCGGCATCGGCCCGGCCTACGAGGACAAGGTCGGCCGTCGCGCCATCCGCCTCACCGATCTCGCCGATCCGTCGACGCTGCCGATGAAGATCGAGCGGTTGCTCGCCCATCACAACGCCCTGCGGCGCGGCCTCGGCCAGCCGGAAGTGGCGGCGGCGACGCTCATCGCCGAACTCGAGGCGGTGGCGTCGAAGGTCCTGCCCTACATGGACGTCACTTGGCGGCTGCTCGAGGAGCGCCGGCGCGCCGGCGACCGCATCCTGTTCGAGGGCGCGCAGGGGGCGCTGCTCGACATCGATCACGGCACCTATCCCTTCGTCACCTCGTCCAACACGGTTTCGGGTCAGGCGGCGCCCGGCTCGGGGCTCGGACCCGGCGCCATCGGCTACGTGCTCGGTATCACCAAGGCCTATACGACGCGCGTCGGCGAAGGACCGTTCCCGACCGAGCTGAAGGACGAGATCGGCGACTTCCTCGGCACTCGCGGCCACGAGTTCGGCACGGTGACCGGGCGCAAGCGGCGCTGCGGCTGGTTCGATGCGGTGCTGGTGCGCCAGACCGTGCAGGTCTCCGGCATCGACGGCATCGCGCTGACCAAGCTCGACGTGCTCGACGGCCTCGACGAGATCAAGGTCTGTGTGAAGTATCGCCTCGACGGTCGTGAAATCGACCATTTCCCGGCTTCTCAGTCCGAGCAGGCGCGGGTCGAGCCGATCTACGAGACCATCGAGGGTTGGAAGGATTCGACCCGCGGGGCGCGCAGTTGGGCCGATCTGCCGGCGCAGGCGGTCAAATACGTGCGTCGCGTCGAGGAACTGATCGGTACGCCGGTGGCGATGTTGTCGACCTCGCCGGAGCGCGAGGACACCATCCTCGTCCAGGATCCGTTCCAGGATTGAGGGCGGCGCCGAATCGGGAATGCCGCGCGGAGGGAGGTTCCGTTTTCCGCGCGGTCTGGTTACGGTCGAGGGCGGCGCGGTCTCGCGCCGTTCGACCGGTGGAGCGTGGACCGGATGAATTGCGGTCCGGCGGCTCGATCCGGAAGGTGGCGGTCCTTTCGGGCGGGTCTCTCAGAGGCGGGTGATGGCTGACTATCATGCGATCCTGAAACGGGCGATCACGGCCCTGCCTTCGCCGACCGGCGAGGCGCGGCGCGCGGTCTACGAGAAGGCGCGCACGGCCCTCGTCAATCAGCTGAAGTCCTTCGAACCGCCGCTCGCCGCCTCGGAGATCACCCAGCAGCGGCTGCAGCTCGAAGACGCCATCCGCAAGGTCGAATCGGAAGCCGCCAAAGGTCTGCTGCGCCAACCGCACGTCGCGGCTCCGCCGCCGCCGGTCGCCGCCGCACCCCAGCCGCCCGCCGCCGCACCGCAGCCGCCGTCCCCGGCTCCTTCCTCGACGCCCGCCGCTCCGGCGGAGCGACCGGCCGCGGCCGAACCGGTCGCCCGTCCGCCGGTCGCACCTCCGCCGGCATCGCCGGTTGAAGCGGTGCCGCCGGGAACGATGGTGACGCCGCCGCGGGCCGAACCTGCGGAACCGGTGCCGCCGCGCGCCGCCTCGACGGGGGTTCTCAAGCGCGCCGTCGACGAAGCCGGTCAACTCGGTGGCGCGACGGCCGAACTCGGCCGGCAGGCCCGGGACGTTCTCGGCGAGGCCGGTCCCGCGACCGCCGCTCCGCCGGCCTTCGGGCGTGAGGCGCAGGCCGCGCCGCGCAAGGCGGAGAAGGAGAAGCGGCGTCGTCGGCGCCAGGAGGCGGTGACCGGTGAGGCGCCGACCTCGCGGCTGCCGCTGGTGGTCGGCATCGGTGCGGCCATTCTGGTGGTCGGCATCGGCATCGTGGCGTTGTGGTCTCAGCGGGAGGCGATCTCGGCCTTCTTCGGCGGGACCAAGGCGCCGATCGTCGACATGGCCCAGCGCCAGAACACCGAGAAGTTGGCGCCCAAGGCGAACGACCGGCTGGCCTCCGACGAGGGCGCGGGGCGTCCCGCCAATCCGGTGAAGCCGGTTCCGACCCAGACGATTTCGCCGACGACCGCGGCGCCGCAGTTGCAGTCGTCGATGGCGGCCGGCGAGGAGCCGAAGCCGGCGCCGCCGAAGCAGCAGGCCGTGCCGCTCGTCGCCCAGAAGGCCATTCTCTACGAAGAAGGCAAGGCGGGTGGCGGGCAGGCCCAGATTTCGCCGGGCAAGGTGGTGTGGAGCGTCGTTTCCGATCCCACCGATCCGAAGGCGGGGGCGGTGAAGCTCGAAGCCAAGGTCGAGATCCCGGATCGCGGCTTCGCCATGACGCTGCAGATGCGGCCGAACAACGACACCTCGTTCCCGGCGAGTCATCTGATCGAGCTCCGCTTCACGGTGCCGCAGGGTTTCGACGGCAAGGCGGTCGCCAACGTGCCGGGCCTGATCATGAAGCTGACCGAGCAGGCGCGCGGCGATCCGCTCGCCGGCGCCGCCGCCAAGGTCGCCGACAACTACTTCTGGGTGGCGTTGGGTGCGCCCGAACAGGACCGCACCCGCAATCTCAAGATGATCAAGGAACGCGGCTGGATCGACGTGCCGATCCTCTACGAGAACAGCCGAAGGGCGATCCTCACCCTCGAAAAGGCGGGCGCCGGCGATCAGGCCGTCACCGACGTTCTCACCGCCTGGGGACAGAACGACTGACGCGTCGTTCGCCGCTTCGAAGTCCGCGTCCGCGTAGCGAGAGGACATTGACATGAGCGCCGTTCGACCGGTCCGACGCCGGACGATCCGGGACATCCGCACCGCCAAGGGCGGCACGCCGATCGTCTGCCTCACCGCCCATTCCGCGCCCGTCGCCGGGATCCTCGACGGCCACTGCGACCTGATCCTGGTCGGCGACAGCCTCGGCATGGTGGTCTACGGCTTCCAGAGCACCCTGCCGGTGACGCTCGACATGATGATCGCCCACGGCGCGGCGGTGGTGCGCGGCTCGGCCCGCGCCGTCGTCGTCGTCGACATGCCCTTCGCCACCTATCACGAGAGCCCCGAGCAGGCGTTCCGTAACGCCGCGCGGGTGATGATCGAGACCGGTGCGCAGGCGGTGAAGCTCGAGGGCGGGGTGGAGATGGCGCCGACCATCCGCTTTCTCACCGAGCGCGGCGTGCCGGTGATGGCCCACATCGGCCTGTTGCCGCAGTCGGTCAACGCCCAGGGCGGCTATCGCACCCAGGGCCGCGACGCCGACGCGGCGCGCCGTCTGGTCGAGGATGCCCGGGCGGTGGAGGCGGCGGGGGCCTTCTGCGTGGTGATCGAGGGGACGGTCGAGGCGGTCGCGCGCGACATCACGGAGGCGATCGCGATCCCGACCATCGGCATCGGCGCGTCGGTCGCCTGCGACGGGCAGGTGCTGGTCACCGACGATCTCGTCGGCCTCTTCGCCGAGTTCACGCCGAAGTTCGTCCGCCGTTACGGCGAGGTCGGCCAAGCGATCGAAGCGGCGGTCACGGCTTACGCCGACGACGTCCGCGCCCGTCGCTTCCCCGGCCCCGAGCACGTGGTCGGCTGACCTTTTCCGTGGGCTTGCGAAACCGTCGCGGATCCGTCATGGTTCCCGCGTTCCGAGGGGTGTTCTCGTCCGAGAACTGAGATGCCGTACGTCGCGGCGAACCCTTCGAACCTGATCCGGGTCATGCCGGCGAAGGGACGGGACTTCTCATGACCGCCGTCGCACGTCTCACCGGATCTCCTCGTCGTCTCGCGCCCGATGCGGCGCGACCGTGGAGATCGCCATGTCGCCCCGACTGACCCGGCCGCCGCGCGGCCCGGCGGCGTCGACCGGCCGCGTCTTCCTCGGTTTCGTCACGACCTTCGTCACCGTCGCCGCGGCGATCGTCGGCGTGTGGTGGGCGCTGGTGGCGGTCACCGCGCCGCCCCCCTTCCTGCTGCCCGGACCCGACCGGGTGGCGAGCGCCTTCGTCGCCCGCTTCCCGGAGATCATGGCCAATGCGGCGGTCACCGGCGGCGAGATCCTGGCGGGTCTGGCGCTCGGCGTTCTTCTCGGCATCGCCACGGCGCTTCTCACCGGGCTGGTGCCGTGGACGGCGCGGCTGGTGCAGCCGGCGGTGGTCGTGTTGCAGGCGCTGCCGGTCTTCGCCATCGCCCCGGTCCTGGTGCTGTGGCTCGGCTTCGGCCTCGCCTCGAAGATCGTCATGGCGGCAATCGTCATCTTCTTCCCCGTCGCTTCGGCGCTTTCCGACGCCGTCTCGCGCGCCGATCCGGGGCTCCTCGATCTCGCCCGGCTGCACCACGCGACGACGGCGCAGACCTTCCGCTTCATCCGCCTGCCCGGCGCCGTGCCCGGCCTCGTCTCGGGTCTCCGGATGGCGGCGACGCTCGCCCCGATCGGGGCGATCATCGGCGAATGGGTCGGCGCCTCGAGCGGCCTCGGGCTGATGATGATGCATGCCAACGCGCGCATGCAGACCGACGTGATGTTCGCCGCCCTGGTCGTGGTGGCGGCCATGGCGTTGGCGCTGCGTCTCGCCGTCGACCTCCTCACTCGCCGCTGGGCGCCATGGGCGCCCGAGAGCGGCGGTTCCCTCCTCTGACACCTCTCCCCGACAGAACCACGAAACGGACAGTCTCCTCATGAAACGCCTTCTCGCCTCCGCCGCTCTCGCGCTTCTTCTCTCGGTGGCCCCGGCCGCCGCCGCCGACAAGATGACGGTGCTGCTCGACTGGTTCCTCAATCCCGACCACGCGCCGCTGGTCGTGGCGCGCGACAAGGGGATGTTCGAGGCCGAGGGTCTCGACGTCGAACTGATCGCGCCGGCCGATCCGTCGGCGCCGCCGCGGCTCGTCGCCGCGGGACAGGCGGACGTCGCCGTCTCCTATCAACCGCAACTGAACCTGGCGGTGAAGGAGGGGCTGCCGCTCGTGCGCTTCGCCACGCTGGTGGAGACGCCGCTCAACACCGTGATCGCCCTCGACGGCGGGCCGGTGAAGAGCCTCGCCGATCTGAAGGGCAAGAAGATCGGCTTCTCGGTCGGCGGTTTCGAGGACGCCATCCTCGGTTCGATGCTGGCGACCGCAGGGCTGAAGCTCTCCGACGTCACGCTGATCAACGTCAACTTCGCCCTCACCGCGGCGCTGGTGTCGGGGCAGGTCGACGCCGTGGTCGGCGGCTTCCGCAATTTCGAGGCGACCGAGCTCGAACTCGCCGGCAAGAAGGCGGTGACCTTCTATCCGGAGGAGAACGGCGTGCCGGCCTACGACGAGCTGATCTACGTCGCCGCCAAGGCGAAGATCGCCGACCCGCGGCTGCCCCGCTTCGTCGCGGCGGTGGAGGCGGCGACGTTGTGGATGAGCAATCATCCGGCCGAGGCCTGGGAGATCCTCAAGAAGGCCGACGCCAAGCTCGACGACGAACTCAACCGCCGCGCCTTCTTCGACACCTTGCCGCGCTTCGCCAAGCGTCCCGGCGCGCTCGACGTCGGCCGCACCGAACGGCTGGCGGCGTTCCTGAAGGAGCGCGGTCTCATCGACACGGTGCCTCCGGTCGCCGACTACGCGGTGAGCCTGCGCTGAGCGCAGCGCTGCGGGTCGCGAGCGCCGCCGTCGCCGCCGGCCGGTCGCGGCGAAGATCCGGAGAGGGGCGCCCGAAGGGGCGCCCCTCGCGGAAGGCGACGGGCCGTCTCGGGTCTCGGCTCGTAATCCTGCTTCCCTCGTAGACTTCGCATTTTAGTAAAAATCTCATCGATGTTCACAATATGAAATCGCCAAGCGTTAGTATGTTTCTGCGGCGTTTCGGTTCTCGTTTCGCTTACATATAATCTCTGCCGTGCGCATAACGAATCGTTTGCACTTGTAGAACCACAGTCGCCATCGAATGTCATCGGTAGAGTTGTGTGAGACTACTCGATCGATCGGGAGATGGTCCATGAACTGGTTCGAGCCGCTCGCAAACGTCGTCGAATCGCTGTCCGCGGCGGCGCAAGAAATCGTCGCCGACATCGCGGGGAGCACGACGCCTCTCTCCAGCGTTCTGTTGTCGGTGACGATCGGGACGGTAGGGCTCGGGACCGATTACGGCCTGTGGGTCTATTCGCACCAGAAGGCGCAAGAAGCGGCGGATTCCGCCGCGGTCAGCGCCGGGACGATTCTGTCCTCCGGTGCGCAGGATCGCATCTCCGGTCAGGCCAAGGCGGTGGCTGCGACCTACGGCTTCAGGAACGAGGCGGAGGGCCAGACGGTCACCGTCAACTGGCCGCCGTCTTCGGGCAAGTACAGCGGCAAGAGCTACGCGGTCGAGGTGATCGTGCAGCAGCAGGAGCCGCGCCTGTTCTCGGCGAGTTGGACCGACACGGCGCCCAAGGTGACGGGGCGGGCGGTCGCATTGGGCAACACCGGCGACGGTTGCGCCCTCGCCCTCAATCGGACGGTGAGCGGCGCGATCGCGGCGCAGGGTTCGACCAGCGTGGTGCTGAAGAACTGCAGCCTGATCGCCAATTCCGCCAGTTCCAGCGCGGTGTCCGGGAGTGGCTCGTCCACCGTCACGGCGCTGTCGGTCAACACCGTGGGCGACGTCTCCGGCGTGTCGCATTTCGACGTGAGCGCCGGCATCAACACCAGCCTCGCGCCGGTCGGCGATCCCTACGCGGCGCTGTCGCTGCCGAGCCTCGGCGCCTGTTCGGCGCACAACACGACGGTGAAGAACACGGCGACGCTCACGCCGGGCGTCTATTGCGGCGGTATCTCGGTCAACGCCGGCGCCACGGCGACGCTCGCCCCGGGCGTCTACTACATGGATCAGGGCTCGCTGACGGTGAACGGTGGCGGCACCCTGAACGGCGCGGGCGTGACGATCATCTTCACCTCGTCGACGAACAAGAACCATGCGACGGCGTCGCTCAACGGCGGCGCGAACATCAACCTGACCGCGCCCACCTCGGGCTGGACCGCCGGGCTCGTCATGATCGCCGACCGCAAGGCGCCGGTCGGCACCTCCTACAAGCTCAATGGCGGGGCGACGCAGAGCCTCGGCGGAACGGTCTATGTCCCGACCGGGGCGCTCACCTACGCCGGCGGCGCCGACGTCGCGGCGTCGTGCACCAAGCTGATCGGCGACACGATCACCTTCACCGGCAATTCGAACCTGGCGGTCGACTGCAGCACCTACCCGCTGAAGAACTTCGGCATCGTCAACGCGAAGCTCGGGGAGTGAGCCGATGGCGATCACTCGATTTCGTGCCGTCCGCGGAGGCGGGTCACGGGGGATGTCGCGGGGTTCGATCTTCGGCCGCGATCGTCGCGGCATCGCGGCGGTGGAATTCGCGCTGGTGGCGCCGTTCCTGATCGCGACGGCGGTCGGGCTGACCGACATCGGCTTCGGCCTCTATCGGGCGATGCAGGTCGACGACGCGGCGCATGCCGGCATGCGCTATGCGCTCGTCCACGGCTACGACGCCGGCGCGATCTCGACGCAGGTCGCCGCCGTCGACGGGTTCGCGATCACCGCTTCGCCGGCGCCGGAGCGCTACTGCGGTTGCCCGACGGCGAGCGGGGTCGATGCGGCGACCTGCGACACCTTCTGCCCGGACGGCTCGACCACGGGCGCTTACGTATCGGTTTCCGCCTCGGCGACCTACGTGCCGCCGATCTCCTTCCCGATGATCCCGGAGTCCTTCGCGCTTCGGTCGACCGCGGTCGCGAGGCTGCAATGAGATCGCCGGTGCGGCTCGGGCGCTGCGAGAGCGGCACCACGGCGGTGGAGTTCGCCATCACGGCACCGCTCTACCTGATGGTCGCCGTCGGGATCCTCCAACTCAGCCTCTATCTGTGGACCGTACTGGGGCTGAAGCACGCGGTGGACATGTCGGCGAGATGCGCCGGCATCGGCGCGGCGAGCTGCGTCGACGCGGCGTCGACCCAGAACTATGCGGTCACCCAGGCCTATGGCCTCTCCGTCGAGCCGACGCGCTTCGTGGTCGCAAAGGAGAGCTGCGGGCAATCGGTATCGATCACCTACGACTACACCGTCGAAATCCCGATGCTGTCGCCGATGAAGCTCCCGGTCGACGCGCGCTCGTGTGTTCCGGCCTATTGAGGGGCGTCGAACGGCGCCGAGCGAACAGAATCACGTATCCGTCCGGTTCCCCACGCGTGTCGCGAGCTTTCGCGCGCCGCGGCCTCCTTCGGAACCCCTCGATACTCAGCTTTTTCACGGATTTCGCCGAGGCGATACATATGAGTATATTCTAATCCGATATCTGGTCTCCATGCCGCTTTCGCGGGCCGAGACCAGATGTCCGACATCGACAGAACCAACGTCGGCAGGCGGTCACGTCGGAAGTATGTGACGTGTTTCGGATCGCCGCTTCGCCGAAGAGCAAGAGGGGGAGGATCATGAGCGAAGTACGCGCATCGAGATTGGTCTCCGTCGGATTGGCGGCGGCGATGAGCATTCTGGCGACTGCCGCGGTCGCGCAGCAGGCGGCTCCGTCCGCCGCCCCGGCAGCTGCACCGGCCGCTCCGGCGGCGCAGGCGCCGGCCCCGTATCCGGCCTATCCCTACGGTGGCTACCCGCCCTACTACGGCTACGGCCATCCCTATGGCGGCTATCCCTACGGGGGTCATCCCTATGGTGGTCCCGGCTGGGGTGGCTATCCTCCCTACGGCGGCTACGGCCATCCCTATTATGGTGGCTACGATCCCTATTGGGGCGGTCCGTGGGGTCGTCGTGGCGGTTGGGGCCGTCGCGGCTGGGGTCCGTGGGACGGTGGCTGGATGCCCTGGAACTGGTGATGACCGCCCCGGCGTGACGCCGGCGCCGTGGGGTCTCCGGTCGGCGTGAGAGCCGGTCGGAGGGGCTCGGTCTCGGAGCTTTCCCGGGGGCGGATGGTCGCGGCAAGAAGCCGAGAAGTCAGAGAACGAACAGCCGGGTGCCGAAGGATTTCGGCGCCCGGTTTCGCGTTTCGGAGGGGGGGGGCGCGAGGCGTGGTCGTTCGGTGGCGTGGGTCCCGGCGATCCGATGGGGCCCCGACCGCCCACCCGGCCCTGCGCACGGCTCGGGGCGTTCGTGGCTCGAAAACGTCCACCGGACGTTTTCGTTCGGCTTCGCCCATAGCGAAGCCGAACCGTCGCCCATCCGGCCCTGCGCTTGCGCTCCGGGCGCTCGTCGCTCGAAGAGGTCCACCGGACCTCATCGTCGTTCTTCGTCCGTCGGACGAAGAACGATCGCTCCTCACCCCTCGACCTTCAGCACCTGGATGAAGGCTTCCTGGGGGATCTCGACCTTGCCGAACTGACGCATCCGCTTCTTGCCCTCTTTCTGCTTGTCGAGGAGCTTGCGCTTGCGGGTGGCGTCGCCGCCGTAGCACTTGGCGGTGACGTCCTTCCTGAGCGCCCGGATGGTCTCGCGGGCGATGATCTTGCCGCCGATCGCCGCCTGGACCGGGATCTGGAACATGTGCGGCGGGATCACGTCCTTGAGCTTCTCGCAGATCGCCCGACCGCGGCTTTCGGCGCGGGTTCGGTGGACCAGCATCGACAGCGCATCGACCGGCTCGCCGTTGACCAGGATCTGCAGGCGCACGAGGTCGGAGGGGCGGTAGTCGGTGAGGTGATAGTCGAAGGAGGCGTAGCCCTTCGACACCGACTTCAGCCGGTCGTAGAAATCGAAGACCACCTCGTTGAGCGGCAGGTCGTAGACGACGAGGGCGCGCGAACCGGCGTAGGACAGGTCGGCCTGGATGCCGCGCTTGTCCTGGCAAAGCTTCAGCACCGAGCCGAGGTACTCGTCCGGCGTCATGATCGTCGCCCGGATCCAGGGCTCCTCGATCTCCTCGATGCGGGTGACCTCGGGCATGTCGATCGGGTTGTGCATCTCCAGCACGGTCCCGTCGCGCACCAGGATCTTGTAGACGACCGAGGGGGCGGTGGCGATCAGGTCGAGATTGAACTCGCGCTCGAGCCGCTCCTGGATGATCTCCAGGTGGAGGAGGCCGAGGAAGCCGCAGCGGAAGCCGAAGCCGAGGGCGGCCGAGGTCTCCATCTCGTAGGTGAAGGAGGCGTCGTTGAGGCGCAGCTTGCCCACCGCGGTCCTGAGGTCCTCGAAGTCGGCGGCGTCGACCGGGAAGAGACCGCAGAACACCACCGGCTGGGTCGGGCGGAAGCCGGGCAGTGCCTCGACGCAAGGCTTGCGCTCGTCGGTGATGGTGTCGCCGACGCGGGTGTCGGCGACCTCCTTGATCGAGGCGTTGATGAAGCCGATCTCGCCGGGGCCGAGCTCCTTGAGTTCGACCATCTTGGGCGTGAAGACGCCCATGCGCTCGACCTCGTAGGTGGCGCCGGCCTCCATCATGCGGATCTTCTGGCCCTTGCGCATGACGCCGTCGACGATGCGCACCAGAACGACGACGCCGAGATAGGTGTCGTACCAGCTGTCGACGAGCATCGCCTTCAGCGGAGCATCGATGTTGCCCTTCGGGGCGGGAAGCCGGGTGACGATCGCCTCCAGCACGTCGGGGATGCCGAGGCCGGTCTTGGCCGAGATCGGCACCGCGTCGGAGGCGTCGATGCCGATCACCTCTTCGATCTGCTCCTTGACCCGGTCGGTGTCCGCCGCCGGCAGGTCGACCTTGTTGAGGATGGGCACGATCTCGTGGTGGTTGTCGATCGCCTGATAGACGTTGGCGAGCGTCTGGGCCTCGACGCCCTGGGAGGCGTCGACGACGAGCAGCGAGCCCTCGCAGGCGGCGAGCGAGCGGGAGACCTCGTAGGCGAAGTCGACGTGGCCGGGAGTGTCCATGAGATTCAGGACATAGGTCTCGCCGTTCTTCGCCTTGTACTCCAGGCGGACGGTCTGGGCCTTGATGGTGATGCCGCGTTCGCGCTCGATCTCCATGTTGTCGAGCACCTGCTCGACCATCTCGCGGGTCTCGAGACCGCCGGTCATCTGAATGAGCCGGTCGGCCAACGTCGACTTGCCGTGGTCGATGTGGGCGATGATGGAGAAGTTGCGGATGTGGTCGAGGGGCGTCGTCATGGGCGAGGGAATAGCAGTGCGGCTCTGCGAAAGAAAGGCCGGATACGGGGGATTTCGCCGGGTCGCGATCGTCGTCCGATCGGGGACGCGAACGTGACGCCGGGGGACCCCGTCACGTCGGGGCAGCAAGCCCACTCTTTTCGCTTTGTATATTCACGTATCAGGATATTCTGATGGCGGCGGCGCCCATCCGCCGAGACGCGCGGCGGGCCACCGTGCGAGCGACCGAAGAAAGACGAGAACGGCGGACACGAGCCGCCCGAACACGACGGGAAGGAAACCCATGCGTACCCTGCTTCCGGCATTCGCCGCCCTCGCGGTCCTCGCCATCGCCATCGCCACGCCGGCCGCCGCCGCCGGCGTCGACGGCATGTACAAGCGCCCCAACGGCACCACCGCCAAGGTGTGGACCTGCGGCGGCAAGCTCTGCGCCACCGTTCAGGAATCGAAGTTCAACATGTTCCTCTCGGGCATCGCGCCGGCCGGCGAGGGCACCTGGAAGGGGGACATGAAGCATCCCGACATGCCGGGCTTCATGACCTTCAACGGCACCGTCACCACGACCGGCAAGGGCCTCAAGGTCCAGGGCTGCGCCGTCGGCCAGTCGATGTGCGACGCGGAGAACTGGACCAAGCAGTGATTCCCGTCGGCCGAGGACGCCGACGCGTCCGGCCATCGCCGAGACGCCGAACCGGCGTCGGTCACATCGGACCGGTTTCAGCGGCCGCGACGACTTCGTCGCGGCCGTTCGTCGTCGCGGTTCCGGATCGATCGCGGCGCGGACGCAGGCGGATCATCACCTCCACCCCGGCGATCTCCATCCCTTCGGGCGGCTCGGGCAGGCGGGTGACGTCGACGGCGTCGACCGACACGTCGGTCATCTCGCCGTCCGCTTCGTTCCAGAAGTGATGGTGCGGCGAGGTGCGGGTGTCGAAGAAGGACTTCGCTCCCGACACCGCCAGTTCGCGCAGGAGGCCGGCCTCGGTGAACTGATGCAGCGTGTTGTAGACGGTGGCGAGCGAAACCGAGACGCGCGCCGTCATCGCCTCCTCGTAGATCGTCTCGGCCGAGACGTGCCGATCCGGACCGCCGAAGAGCAGGGCGGCGAGGGCGGTACGCTGGCGGGTCGGGCGCAGGCCGGCGCGGCGCAACGTCTCGACGACATCCGCCCGGACATGCGGATCGTGGGCGAATTGCGGGGCGCTCGTCGGGCGGGGGAAAGTCTCGGTCGTCTCGCCGTACATCGGATCGGGTCTCCCAGTGTCGCGGATTTGATATTAAGAGGCATTCGCAACAACTGCAAGCGCCGCCGGGGACTTCGGTGGGCGGGCGGGATTCACGGTCGGCCGAGCGTCGCCGCGTCGCCGCGTCGGCTCGCCGGTTCGTGCGAGTGCCGACCTTCCGGTCTCGCCGCCGAACTTTCCGGTCTCGTCGCCGCGCGTTTCGTCGAGCCGTCGTCGGTCGAGGCGCTGCGACGTCCGCCGCGCCGCGCCGCGCCGCGTCGAGGTCGGCGTCGACGTACCGCGCCGGTGTTCGGAGCGAACGCGTGCCGGATCGGCGTTCCGATCGGATCGCCGGGCCGGACCGGATGGCCGCCTCGCCTCGGCGGTGATCGCTGTGTGGGGGTGTCGCGGAGCGTCGTCGTTTCACCGGCAAAGCGAAATCGCGACGAAAGGACCGCGGTTCGGAAGGTCGCGGATCTTCCGGGCGGTCGGTGGACATGTTACGAAGACGCCGATTTCAGGGGTTCGCGCCGAAGGCACGACGGCGTGCCCGTTCGCGGATCCTCCGGGGGCGGGACAGAGAAGGAAATGGACGAGACGATGGTCGACCGGCGCTCCAGCTTCGAATACGAGGACCTGCTCGCTTGCGGTCGCGGCGAGTTGTTCGGCGGCGGCAATGCCCAGCTGCCGCTGCCGCCGATGCTGATGTTCGATCGCATCGTCGAGATCTCCGAGACGGGCGGGGCGAACGGCGTCGGCCTGGTGCGTGCCGAGTTCGACATCCGTCCGGACCTGTGGTTCTTCCCCTGCCACTTCCAGGGCGATCCGGTGATGCCGGGCTGCCTCGGCCTCGATGCGCTGTGGCAGCTGACCGGCTTCTTCCTCGGCTGGCTCGGCCTGCCGGGCCGCGGCCGGGCGCTCGGCGTCGGTGAGGTGAAGTTCTCCGATCAGGTGCTGCCGACCACCAAGCTGGTCGAGTACCGCGTCGACTTCAAACGTGTCTTCAAGACCAAGCTCAAGATGGGCATCGCCGACGGCCAGCTGATCGCCGACGGCAAGCCGATCTACGAAGTCAAGGACATGCGCGTCGGCCTGTTCCAGGCCTGAGGCGAGGAGCGGCGCGCCGGCGACCGGTCCGCGGTTTCGTCGCCGCAGCGATCGCGCGGGCCGGGCTCGGCGGCTCGAGACGTGCTAGAGTGATGCGGATCCGTGGCGGACGTCGCCGCGGGTCTTCGAGGCGTCGCCGGTGGGCGGCGTGATCCGGAACGGGTGCGGACGCCGGTGGGCGCCGCCGGTATCGAGAAGGTCCGACAGAGATGAGGCGGGTCGTCGTCACGGGTATGGGCATCGTTTCCTCGATCGGAAACGACACGCAGGCGGTCACCGCGTCGCTGCGCGAGGCGAAGTCCGGCATCGTCCGGGCCGACGCCTACGCCGAGCTCGGCTTCCGCTGTCAGGTCCACGGCATCCCGAAGGATCTCGACGTCGCGGCGCTGATCGACCGGCGCGCCATGCGCTTCCACGGCGGGGGCACCGCCTGGAACCACATCGCCATGGATCAGGCGATCGCCGACGCCGGCCTCGACAAGGCCGACATCTCCAACGAGCGCACCGGCATCGTCATGGGCTCGGGCGGCCCGTCGACCAAGGTGATCGTCGAAGCCGCCGGCATCACCCGCGACAAGGGCGGGCCGAAGCGCATCGGCCCCTTCGCGGTGCCGAAGGCGATGTCCTCGACGGCTTCGGCGACGCTCGCCACCTGGTTCGAGATCAAGGGCGTCAACTATTCGATCTCGTCGGCCTGCGCGACCTCCAACCACTGCATCGGCAACGCCTACGAGCTGATCCAGTGGGGCAAGCAGGACGTGATGTTCGCCGGCGGCTGCGAGGACCTCGACTGGACGCTGTCGAACCTGTTCGACGCCATGGGCGCCATGTCGTCGAAGTACAACGACACGCCGGCGACCGCGTCGCGCGCCTACGACAAGAACCGCGACGGCTTCGTCATCGCCGGCGGTGCCGGTGTGCTGGTGCTCGAAGAGTTCGAGCACGCCAAGGCGCGCGGCGCCAAGATCTACGCCGAGGTGGTCGGCTACGGCGCCACCTCCGACGGCTACGACATGGTCGCGCCGTCGGGCGAGGGCGCCATCCGCTGCATGCGGCAGGCGCTCGCCACGGTGAAGAGCCCGATCGACTACATCAACCCGCACGCCACCTCGACCCCCGTCGGCGACATCAAGGAGATCGAGGCGATCCGCGAGGTGTTCGGCGCGAACTGCCCGCCGATCTCGGCGACCAAGTCGCTGACCGGCCATTCGCTCGGCGCCACCGGCGTGCAGGAGGCGATCTACTCGCTGCTGATGATGAAGGAAGGCTTCATCTGCGAGAGCGCCAACATCGAGGAGATCGACCCGGCCTTCGCCGACATGCCGATCGTGCGCAAGCGCGTCGACGGGGCGAAGCTCGACACGGTGCTGTCGAACTCCTTCGGCTTCGGCGGCACCAACGCGACGTTGGTGTTCAGCCGCGCCGGCCTGTGATCGACGCCGCTCGCGACGGGCGGCGGGGGAATCGGACGTCTCTCTTCGGGTGGCTCGACGGCGGCCCGAAAAAAGCCGTCATCTCATTGCAACGAGATCGTAACATCGCTGTCCGGCCGCGACGGACGGCTTCTCCTCGGGAGGGGTCGAGCCGGCGGGTGTGACGGTGGCAGGGGACATCCGAAGGAGCATCCATGAGCGGGATCATGGCGGGGAAGCGCGGCCTCGTGATGGGGGTCGCGAACGACCATTCGATCGCCTGGGGCATCGCCAAGAAGCTCGCCGAGCACGGCGCCGAACTGGCCTTCACCTATCAGGGCGAGGCCTTCGGCAAGCGGCTCCGTCCGCTCGCCGCGACCGTCGGCTCGGACGTGGTGCTGCCTTGTGACGTCGAGGACATCGCCTCGGTCGACGCGGTGTTCGAGGCGCTGAAGGAGAAGTGGGGGACGATCGATTTCCTCGTCCACTCGATCGGCTTCTCCGACAAGAACGAGCTCAAGGGCCGCTATGCCGACACCTCCCGCGAGAACTTCTCGCGCACCATGGTGATCTCGTGCTTCTCCTTCACCGAAGTGGCCAAGCGTGCGGCGGCGATGATGCCGAACGGCGGCTCGATCATCACGCTGACCTACGGCGGCTCGACCCGGGTGATGCCGAACTACAACGTCATGGGCGTCGCCAAGGCGGCGCTCGAGTCCTCGGTGCGCTATCTCGCCATGGACTTCGGGCTCGAGAACATCCGCGTCAACGCCATCTCGGCCGGGCCGGTGCGCACGTTGGCCGGTGCCGGTGTGGCGGATGCCCGCCTCATGTACAATTTCCAGAAGCGCAATTCGCCGCTCGGTCGCACGGTTTCGATCGAGGAAGTGGGCGGCACGGCGCTCTATCTTCTCTCCGATCTCTCGACCGGCGTCACCGGCGAGGTTCACTTCGTCGATTCGGGCTATTCGATCGTCTCGATGCCGCGGCTCGAGGAGTTGAAGATCCAGGAGAAGCGCGAGAGCGAAGAGGCATCGAAGCCGGCGGCGGAGTGAGGCGGGCAGCGGCTCTATCCGTGGGTCGCCGAAGGCGAGCCGCGGAGGGTGGCGGTTCCGGCCGTTTCGTCGTGTCGCTGGTCGCGGGAACGCCGGAGACGTCGGGGCGGAAGCCCTTCTCCCGCGAGGGGGGAAGGAAGGTGCGAACTCCGGCGGCGCGGACGACCGTAGCGCCGGGTGTTTCCCCTCGCCGGAGGCCAGGATGACCCCTCCCACCCCTGCGAAGACCGGACTTTCCGCCCTGCCGCGCGGCATCTGGGTGCTCGGGCTGGTGTCGATGGCGATGGACGTCTCCTCGGAGATGATCCACGCGCTGCTGCCGGTCTATCTCGTCGCCGTGCTCGGCGCCTCCACCCTGACCGTCGGCTTCATCGAGGGCATCGCCGAGGCGACGGCCTCGCTGGTCAAGATCGTCTCGGGCACGCTCTCCGACCGGTTGGGCACGCGCAAATGGCTCGCCGTCCTCGGCTACGGGCTGGCGGCCTTCACCAAGCCGATCTTTCCGCTGGCGCCCTCGGTCGCCTGGGTGACGGCGGCGCGGTTCGTCGACCGCATCGGCAAGGGCATCCGCGGGGCGCCGCGCGACGCGCTCGCCGCCGACATCGCGCCCCCCGACATGCGCGGCGCCGCCTTCGGGCTCCGGCAATCGCTCGACACGGTCGGCGCCTTCCTGGGACCGTTCCTCGCCGTCGTCCTGATGTGGGCGTCGGGCGGGTCCTACGTCCTGGTCTTCTGGGTGGCGGTGGTGCCGGCCTTCGTGGCGGTGGCGCTGCTGGTCTTCGGCGTCGAGGACGTGGCTCGACCCGCGGCGGAGGGTGATCCCGACGATCCGGTCGACGGGCGGGTGCCGCTCGGCGGTGCCTTCTGGGGCGTGGTGGCGGTCGCGGCGGTGTTCGGTCTGGCGCGTTTCTCGGAGGCCTTCCTGGTGCTGAAAGCGTCCGCTGTCGGGCTGCCGGCGGCGCTGGTGCCGCTGGTGCTGGTGGTGATGAACGTCGTCTACGCGATCGCGGCCTATCCGGCCGGGGCGCTCTCCGACAAGGCGGGGCGGACGGCGCCGCTGCTCGTCGGGCTGGCGGTGCTGATCGCCGGCGATCTGGCCCTCGCCTTCGCCGATGGCCTCGTCCTGGCGGCGGTCGGCGTCGCCGCCTGGGGGCTGCACATGGGGCTGACGCAAGGGGTGATCACCGCTCTCGTCGCCGACGCCGCGCCGGCGTCGCGCCGCGGCACAGCCTTCGGCATCTTCAACTTCGTCACCGGTGTCGCCGCGCTCGGCGCCAGCCTCCTCGCCGGCGGGCTGTGGGACGCCTTCGGGGCGCAGGCGACCTTCCTCACCGGGGCCGGCTTCGCGGTTCTCACCGCGCTCGGTGTCGCGGTCCTGCGCCGGGCGCGCGCCAACTGTCGCAGAGCGGGCGGCGCAGCGGCGAAACAGGGCGCGAAACCGCGAAAATTTTAAGACAGTATTGTTGACCTTTTTCGTGGTCGGGCCTAGCGTGCTCCACCCTCGAAATCGACAGGTGAGCCTCATGTCCGCGGTCGACTGGTCCCATGTCTTCGCCACCCGTTCGGAGCGCATGCGCGCCTCCGAGATCCGCGAGCTCCTGAAGCTCCTCGACCAGCCGGACATCATCTCCTTCGCCGGCGGCATCCCCGATCCGGTGCTGTTCCCGGTCGAGGCCATTCGCCGCGCCCAGGACGAGATCCTCGCCGATCCGGCGCAGGCGGCGCAGGCGTTGCAGTACTCGGTCTCCGAGGGCTACGCGCCGCTTCGCCGCTGGATCGTCGACTTCATGGGTCGGAACGGCGTTCCCTGCACCGCCGACCACGTGCTGATCACCTGCGGCTCGCAGCAGGGGCTCGACTTCCTCGGCAAGCTGTTCCTGTCGCCGGGCGACACGGCGCTCGTGGAGGCGCCGACCTATCTCGGTGCGTTGCAGGCGTTCAATTCCTACGAGCCGCGCTACGACCGGCTCATCCTCGACGGTGGCAACACCACGCCGGCGGCCTATGCGAGTGCAGCGGCGGCGAACGGCGGGCGGGTCAAGTTCGCCTATGTCGTGCCCGACTACGCCAATCCGACCGGCATCACCATGCCGCTGGCGAGCCGCGAGAAGCTGCTCGATCTCGCCGAGGAACTCGAGATTCCGGTGATCGAGGACAGCGCCTATCAGGCGCTGCGCTTCGACGGCGAGCCGAGCCCGTCGATCCTGTCGCTCGACCTCGCCCGCAACGGCGGCGACATCGAGAAGACCCGCACCATCTATTGCGGCACCTTCTCCAAGACGCTGGTCCCGGCGCTGCGCGTCGGCTGGATCGTCGCGGCGACGCCGCTGATCCAGAAGCTGGTGCTGATCAAGCAGGCCGGCGACCTGCACTCCTCGACGCTCAACCAGATGGTCATGGCGAAGACCGCCGAGACCACCTACGAGGCCAACGTCGAGCGCGCCAAGGCGCTCTACGGCAAGCGTCGCGACGCGATGATGGCGGCACTCGACGCCTCGATGCCGAAGGGTGCCACCTGGACCCATCCGGAGGGCGGCCTCTTCGTCTGGGTGACGCTGCCGGCCGGCATCGACGGCGCCGACCTGCTCGCCCGGGCGATCGCCGAGGAGCGGGTGGCCTTCGTCCCCGGCAAGGCGTTCTTCGCCACCGACGCGATGGCGAACACCATCCGCCTCAATTTCTCGTCGCCCAACGAGGCGCAGATCGCCGAGGGCATCGGCCGGCTCGGCCGGCTGATCGGGCGGATGGCCGGCTGAGGCTCCGGTTCGGCAAGGTCGCGACGGGCGACCGAGGAGAGCGTCATGCCGGTTCGGGACATTCTTCTCGCCGTCCTCGTGGTGGCGATCTGGGGCTTCAACTTCGTCGTCATCAAGCTCGGCGTCGCCGACGTGCCGCCACTGTTGTTGACCGGGCTGCGCTTCTTCTTCGCGGCGCTGCCGGCGGTGTTCTTCGTGAAGCGGCCGGCCTGTGCGGCACGCTGGGTGATCGCCTTCGGTCTCGTCCTCGGCGTCGTCAAGTTCGGCCTGTTGTTCGTCGGCATGAAGGTCGGCATGCCGGCCGGCCTCTCGTCGCTGGTGCTGCAGATGCAGGCCTTCTTCACCATGGGGCTCGCCTTCTTCCTCCTCGGCGAAAGGCCGAAGCCGATCCAGATCGTCGGCGCGGCGGTGGCGGCGCTCGGCATCCTGGTGATCGCCTCGACGCGGACAGGGGGCGGTGCGCCGCTCGGGCCGTTCCTGATGGTGCTCGCGGCGGCGGCCTGCTGGGGGCTCGCCAACATCATCACCAAGAAGGCGGGGCGGATCGACATGCTCGGCTTCGTCGTCTGGGCGAGCCTCGTCGCGCCCTTGCCGCTGTTCGCGCTGTCGTGGGTCTTCGAAGGCGGCGAGGCGATCGTCGCCACGTTGTCGCATCCGACCCCGATGGCGATCGCCGCGGTCGCCTATCTCGCTTGGCCGACGACGGTGCTGGGCTTCGGCATCTGGTCGCATCTGATGTCGCGCCATCCGGCGGCGACGGTCGCGCCGTTCTCGCTGCTGGTGCCGGTCTTCGGCCTCACGAGCGCCTTCCTCGTCCTCGGCGAGCCGATCGGCGGGCGCGAGGCGATCGGTGCGGTCCTGGTGATCGCCGGGCTCGTCACCAACGTCTTCGGGCCGCGGGTCGGGCTGTGGCTGCGGCGCTGATAGCGGAGGCCGGAGGGCTCAGACGCGCCCGGCGCGAAACGACACCGCGCAAACGAAAACCCCGGCCTCTCGGGCCGGGGTTCGCATGTCCGGACATCTCGTCCAGGGTCGATCAGAGACCGAAGCCCTTGAACTTGTCCTTGAACTTGGAGATGCGGCCGCCGCGATCGAGGAGCTGCTGCGAACCGCCGGTCCACGCCGGATGCGACTTCGGGTCGATGTCGAGGTTCAGCGTGTCTCCGTCCTTGCCCATGGTCGAGCGAGTGAAGAACTCGGTGCCGTCGGTCATCACCACCTTGATGGTGTGGTAGTCGGGGTGGATACCCTGCTTCATCGGTCTGTCCTCGTCCGTGCTGATCCATCCGGCGCCCCGGGGCGCGACGAGGATCGATCTGAAGAGCGCTCGACGAAAAACGAGGCCGCAGTGCGGGCGCCTGCGGCCGTCTCGTCGGTTCGGGCGCATCCATAGCTCATCTCTCGTCCGGGAACAAGCGCCGGCGAGGCGCGAAACCGCGGTTCCGAGCCGGGTTCTTCACCGGATCGTGTCGCTCGCCGCGGCGACGTCGGACTTGATCCGGAGCGCCGTTCGGGTCAATGAACAGGCATCTCAGAAGCCGGGGAGCCCGCGTGGCTCCCGCGCGAGGCGGCCCGTGCGCCTCGAGACCCAGGGTGAGGACGCCAGACCCGTGCGCAGATCCGCTTCCGCCGATGCGGCGACCCCCGACGACGCGGCGGCGCGCCGCCGTTCGATCAAGCCGCTGAAGGCGCTCCTGCCGTTCCTCGCCCGCCACAAGGGCCACGTCCTCGCCGCCTTCGCGGCGCTGGTGGCCGCCGCCGGGGTGACGCTGCTGCTGCCGCTCGCCATCCGGCGGATGATCGACCACGGCTTCTCCGCCGCCGACGGCGCCTTCATCGATCGCTATTTCGCCATGCTGGTGATCCTGGCCGGCGCGCTCGCCGTCGCCTCCGCCACCCGCTACTACCTCGTCACCTGGCTCGGCGAGCGCATCGTCGCCGACCTGCGCCGTCAGGTCTTCGACCATGTGACCAAGCTCTCGGCCGATTTCTGGGATCGCTCGCAGTCGGGCGAGATCGTGTCGCGTCTGACCGCCGACACCACGCAGATCAAGTCGGCGGTCGGCGCCTCGGCCTCGATCGCGCTGCGCAACCTCTTCCTGTTCATCGGCGCCGTGGCGATGATGATCGTCACCTCCCCCCGCCTCTCCGGGCTGGTGCTGCTGGCCATCCCCGTGATCGTGCTGCCGCTCGTCGCCTTCGGGCGCAAGGTGCGGGCCCGTTCGCGCTTCGCCCAGGACACGCTGGCCTCGGCCGCCGCCTTCGCCTCGGAGAGCATCGGGGCGATGCGGACGCTGCAGGCCTTCACCAACGAGGGCTCGGCGATCGCCCATTTCGCCCGATCGGTGGAGAGCGCCTTCGAGGCGGCGCGCTCATCGACCAAGGCGCGGGCGTGGCTGACCGCGGTCGCCATCTTCACCGTCTTCGGATCGGTGGTGGCGGTGTTGTGGATCGGCGCCACCGACGTGCTCGCCGGCCGCCTGACGCCCGGTTCGCTCTCCCAGTTCGTGCTCTACTCGGTCTTCGCCGCCGGCGCGCTCTCCGAGCTCTCCCAGGTGTGGGGCGAGATCGCGCAAGGGGCGGGTGCGGCCGAACGGCTCGGTGAGCTTCTCCACGAGGAACCGTCGATCACCGCCCCGGCCTTCCCGGTGGCGATGCCGTCGCCGTCGCTCGGCGAGGTCGCCTTCGAGGGCGTGCGCTTCGCCTATCCCGGTGCGCCGAACCGAACCGTGCTCGACGGCGTCGACATCGCCGTGAAGAAGGGCGAGAAGATCGCCCTCGTCGGCCCCTCGGGGGCGGGCAAATCGACACTTTTCCATCTGCTGCTGCGCTACTACGACACCACCGGCGGCCGGGTGCTGGTCGACGGGGTCGACGTCAAGACGGCCGATCCGACGGCGGTGCGCGACCGCATTGCCATCGTGCCGCAGGACACGGTGATCTTCGCCGACACGATCATGGAGAACATCCGCTACGGCCGGCGCGACGCCTCGGACGCGGACGTGATCGAAGCGGCGAAGGCGGCGCTCGTCGACG
The DNA here is from genome assembly GCF_036782435.1 of Pinisolibacter sp. NCBI lineage: Bacteria > Pseudomonadati > Pseudomonadota > Alphaproteobacteria > Hyphomicrobiales > Ancalomicrobiaceae > Pinisolibacter > Pinisolibacter sp. Next base: position 36,004 of record NZ_DAIPZB010000017.1, read on the forward strand.
AGTTCGTCGGGGCATTGCCCGACGGCTACGGAACCCAGGTCGGCGAACGCGGTGTGACGCTCTCCGGCGGCCAACGCCAGCGCCTCGCCATCGCCCGCGCCGTGCTGCGCGCCGCGCCGATCCTGCTCCTCGACGAGGCGACCAGCGCCCTCGACGCCGAGAGCGAGGCGACCGTCCACACCGCACTCGAACGCCTGATGGTCGGCCGCACGACGCTGGTCATCGCCCATCGCCTCGCCACCGTGCTCGCCTGCGACCGTATCCTGGTCATCGACGGCGGCAAGGTCGTCGAGGAGGGCACCCACGCGGCCCTGGTGGCCAAGGACGGGCTCTACGCTCGTCTGGCGCGTCTGCAGTTCCGCAACGGCGGCAGCGGGACGGAGTGAGCGGGTCGTAGGGTCTGTGAACCGCAGCTACTTCCGCGATCACCTCCGGCCGGGGCACCGTCTTCCGTCCCCCTCGCGGGGGAGGTGGCCCGCAGGGCCGGATGAGGGGGTGCCGCGAAGCGGGGCAACCGCGGCGGTTCAGCGACGCAGTGCGGCGTGGAGAGGCTCGGACCCCTCATCCGCCCTTCGGGCACCTTCTCCCGCAAGGGGAGAAGGGACGTCCGTCCCTGCCCTCACAGCCAGGCCGGCACGCTCTCCCAGCCGAGCTGTTCCTCGACGGTGACGCGCTTGCGGGTGACGGCGAAGCGGCCGGCGTCGACCAGCACTTCGGGGATCAGCGGGCGGGCATTGTAGGTGCCCGACATGGTGGCGCCGTAGGCCCCGGCGGTTGCCAGTGCGACGAGGTCGCCGGGGCTGAGCGGCGGCAGCTTTCGCCGCTTGGCGAAGGTGTCGGAGGATTCGCAGATCGGCCCGACGACGTCGTATTCGATCGGCTCGGCGCCGGCGGCCGGCTCGCGGACGGGCACGATGTCGTGGTGGCTGTCGTACATCGCCGGGCGCATCAGGTCGTTCATCGCGCCGTCGAGCACGGCGAACTGCAGCGAGCCGCCGTCCTTGACGAAGACCACCTTCGACACCAGCACGCCGGCGTCGGCGACGATCGAACGGCCTGGTTCGACGGCGAGTTCGCAGCCGAGATCACCGACGGTGTCGCGGATCGTTGCGGCGAGGTCGGCCGGATCGATGCCGAGTTCGTTCTGATAGGGGATGCCGAAGCCGCCGCCGAGGTCGAGGCGGGTGAGAGCGTGACCACGGGCGCGCAGCTCGCGCGTCAGCTCGGCCACCCGGGCGTAGGCCGCGGCGAAGGGACGGGTCGACAGGATCTGCGAGCCGATGTGGACGGCGAGGCCGACGAGGCGGACGTTGGCCATCGCCTTCAGCTCGTTGTCGAGCGCGGCGAGGCGATCGGCGTCGACGCCGAACTTGTTGTCCTTCTTTCCGGTCGTGATCTTGGCGTGGGTCTCGGCGTCGACGTCCGGGTTGACGCGCAGCGCGACACTCGCCACCACGCCACGGGCGCGGGCGATCTCGTCGATGCGGTGCAGTTCCTCGTAGGACTCGGCGTTGAGCTGGTGGATTTGCGCCTCGAGCGCCCGGGCGATCTCCTCGTCGGTCTTGCCGACGCCGGAGAACACCACCTTGGAGGCCGGAATGCCGGCATCGAGCGCCCGCGTCAGCTCGCCGCCCGAGACGATGTCGGCGCCGGCGCCCTCCTTCGCCAGCACCGCGACCACGGCGCGATTGGCGTTGGCCTTCATGGCGTAGTGGATGGAGACGTTCAGAGGCGCCAACGCATCGGCGAGCCGCGCCCAGTTCTCGCGCAGGCGCTTGGCCGAATAGAGATAGAAAGGGGTTCCGACCTCCTTCGCGATGTCCGCGACCTTGACGCCGTCGAGGGTGAGGTCACCGTCGACGTAGGCGAAGCAGGAAGCGGGCAGGCGGCGGGTGAGGTCGGTCATCGGGGATCTCGGGAAACGGACGTCGGTGCGAGGCGGCGACGTAGCATGTTTCGGGGGGGGAGGGGAGTGTAGCGCAACGGCAACACCGAGGCCGAAACAATTGGAATGCCAGTGGTTGTATCTCGTATGTACATGCAACTTCGTTCGAAGACGCCGATGATCGGGACATTGCGGGAATGGGGGCGGGTGCGAGCCCGTTCGGGATAGTCGAAGCCCTTTTCAGTCTGAACCCGGCGAGAGCGATCTCGCCGGGTTCTTCGTCTCAGAGAGGAGGTGCCGCCCGTCGGCCGGCTCTCACCGCGTCAGCGGCTTGTACTTGATGCGGTGGGGCTCGACGGCGGCGGCTCCCAGACGACGCACCTTGTCGGCTTCGTAGTCCTGGAAGTTGCCCTCGAACCACTCGACGTGGCTGTCGCCCTCGAAGGAGAGGATGTGGGTGGCGAGGCGGTCGAGGAACCAGCGATCGTGCGAGATGACCACGGCGCAGCCGGCGTAGTCCTCGAGCGCTTCTTCGAGCGCCCGCAGGGTCTCGACGTCGAGGTCGTTGGTCGGTTCGTCGAGGAGCAGGACGTTCGCCCCGGACTTCAGCATCTTGGCGAGGTGGACGCGGTTGCGCTCACCGCCGGAGAGCACGCCGACCTTCTTCTGCTGGTCGCCGCCCTTGAAGTTGAAGGTCGAGCAGTAGGCGCGGCTGTTGATCTCGCGCTTGCCGAGATAGATCACGTCGTTGCCGCCGGAGATCTCCTCCCACACCGTCTTGTTCGGGTCGAGGGCGTCGCGCGACTGGTCGACGTAGCCGAGCTTGACGCTCTCGCCGATCTTCATGCCGCCGGCGTCGGGGGTCTCCTGACCGGTGATCATGCGGAAGAGCGTGGTCTTGCCGGCGCCGTTGGGGCCGATGACGCCGACGATGCCGCCCGGCGGCAGCTTGAAGGTCAGGTCGTCGATCAGCAGGCGGTCGCCGTAACCCTTCGACAGGTGCTCGAAGTCGATGACGTTGTTGCCGAGGCGCTCGGCCACGGGAATGACGATCTCGGCGGCGCCGACCTGCTTGGCGGCGGCCTTCTGCACCAGATCCTCGTAGCGCTGGATACGCGCCTTGGACTTGGCCTGACGCGCCTTCGGGGACGCCGCGATCCACTCCTGTTCGCGGGCGAGCGAGCGCTGGCGGGCGGCCTCTTCGCGGCCCTCCTGCTCCATGCGCTTCTGCTTCTGGCCGAGCCAGGCGGTGTAGTTGCCCTCGTAGGGGATGCCGCGGCCGCGATCGAGCTCGAGGATCCAGCCGGTGACGTTGTCGAGGAAGTAGCGATCGTGGGTGACGATCAGCACGGCGCCGGGATAGGCGCGCAGATGCGCTTCCAACCAAGCGACGGATTCGGCGTCGAGATGGTTGGTCGGTTCGTCGAGGAGGAGGAGATCGGGCTTCGACAGCAGCAGGCGGCACAGCGCGATGCGGCGGCGCTCGCCGCCGGAGAGCTTGGTGACGTCGGCGTCCGGCGCCGGGCAGCGCAGCGCGTCCATCGCCATCTCGACCTGGCTGTCGAGGTCCCAGAGGCCGGCGTGGTCGATCTGGTCCTGGAGCTTGGTCATCTCCTCCATCAACTCGTCGGAATAGTCTTCCGCCAGCTGCATGGAGATCTCGTTGAAGCGGTCGACCAGCGCCTTCTTCGGCGCGACGCCGATCATGACGTTGTCGACGACGCTCAGGTTCGGGTCGAGCTGCGGCTCCTGTTCGAGGTAGCCGACGGTGGCTCCTTGAGCCACCCAGGCCTCGCCGGTGAACTCCTTGTCGAGGCCGGCCATGATCTTGAGGAGCGTCGACTTGCCCGAGCCGTTGACGCCGAGGACGCCGATCTTGGCGTCGGGGAAGAACTGCAGGTGGATGTTGTCGAGGACCTTCTTGCCGCCCGGATAGGTCTTCGACAGGCCGTGCATGTAATAGATGTACTGGTAGGAGGCCATGGGGGCTCGCGTCCTCGGTGGGTCTCGTCGACGGGCGTCGCCCGCAGGGTCTCGGAAGGGGGAGGGGGACGGCTCTCGGGAGGCCCCGATTTCGGCCGTCTCTCGCCGGTTGCGCCCTATGTAGCGATGCGCGGAGGCGGGGGCAAGGCGGCGGCAGGGCTTCCACCGTCCGGGTCGGCAGTGGACCGCGTGATCGCGGCGACACGGGCCGTGCGAATCTCTTCGCCCGAGCCCGCGTCCGACTCCGCGTCCCGCCTTCGCCACATTCGCCGGCGAAGCATCGGACGAACGGCGCGCCGGGTCGGGCCCGGCGTGCCGGGAAATTCGGCACGAGGATTCGAATTGCGCCGGAACAAGCGGCAACGGGATGGTTTACCATTCCTTGCCGGTTTGTTAACAATTGGTTCCTCATACTGAGCTTTCGACGCAAATCTCCGGGTCGTCGGGGACCATCGCCCATGTGTCGCATCCTCGCCTATACCGGTCGGCCGATCCTGCTCGAGGATCTCGTCTGCCGTCCGGAACATTCCCTCGTCCATCAGGCGCTCTCCGCCTCGCAGGGCAAGACGCCGACCAACGGCGACGGCTTCGGCATCGGCTGGTACGGCGAGCGCTCCGAACCGGGGTGCTATCGCGAGACGCTGCCGGCTTGGTCGGACGAGAACCTGCGCTCGATCTGCGCCCAGGTGCGCTCCGGGCTGTTCTTCGCCCATGTGCGGGCCTCGACCGAGGCGGCGGTCGCTCGGGTCAACTGCCATCCCTTCGTCCACGGCAAGTGGATGTTCATGCACAACGGCCAGATCGGCGGCCACAAGCTGATCCGCCGCAAGGTCGAGGGGCTGATCCCCGACGATCTCTACGTCCGGCGGGTGGGGTCGACCGATTCCGAGGCCTTCTTCCTCGCCGCCCTCGGCCAGGGGCTCGACGGGGATCCGGTCGGGGCGATCGCGCGGACCATTCGTCTGGTGCTCGACATCCAGCAGCAGGCGGGGGTGCGCGAGGCCTTCCGGTTCGCCGCCTGCCTCACCGATGGGGATCGGTTGTGGGCCTTCCGCTGGTCGTCGGACCCGCGGCCGCCCACTCTCTACATCTCCGATCGGCTCGACGGCACCATCGTCGTGTCGGAACCGATCGACGAGGAATGCGACAGTTGGCGCGAAGTGCCGAAGTGCGGCTTCGTCTCGGTCACCAGAGGTGGTACACCGACCTACGGCAGCCTGGATCGCGTCATCTGCGATTGCGCCTGCCCGTGACGGGAAATCCGGCGGATCGCTTCGCGATGCCGGATTCGACCCGTCGAAAGCCCCTGTCGGGACGGGCTTTCGAGGAACGGAATACGCGTTTCGGATATACTCGTCCGAAACGCGTATGATCGCCGGATCCCCCGGCGTCGATCGCGCGCGAGGTCGGGCATGTTCGGTCGCGGCGTCACCCTCTTTCGGATCTTCGGTTTCGAGATCCGCATCGATCTCTCCTTCCTGCTGATCGCGGTGCTGATCGGCGGTTCGCTCGCCTCCGGCTATTTCCCGGCGGTGCACGAGGGGCTTCCCGCCTCCACCTACTGGATCCTCGGCTTCTTCGCGGTCGTCGGCATCTTCGCCTCGATCGTGCTGCACGAGCTCGGCCATTCGCTGGTGGCTCGGCGTTTCGGCATGGAGATGCGCGGCATCACGCTGCACATGTTCGGGGGCGCGGCGGAGCTCGAGGACGAGCCGACGTCGCCGACCGCCGAGCTGCTGGTCGCCGCGGCGGGGCCGGCCACCTCCTTCGCTCTCGCCGGGATCCTCAAGCTCTTGGCGATGGCGACCGCCGGGCTGTCGTCGAGCCAGCTGCCGGTCGAATTGCTGCTGCGCTATCTCGCCAGCCTCAATCTGGTGCTCGGCATCTTCAATCTGCTGCCGGCCTTCCCGCTCGACGGCGGACGCATCCTGCGCGCCGCGCTGTGGCTGAAGGGCGGCGACCACGACAAGGCGACGCGGCTCGCCTCGCACATCGGCGCCGGTCTCGGCTTCGGTCTGGCCGCCCTCGGGGTGATGCAGATCCTCGCGGGACGGCTCGGCGACGGGTTGTGGACGGTGCTGATCGGTTTCTTCATCCGCTCGGCGGCGATCGCCTCGGGGCTCGATCTGGCGGCGCGGCGGATGCTCGGCGACGCCACGGTGGCGCGGTTCATGACGCCCGACCCGGTCACGGTGCCGGTCGGGCTGTCGCTCACCGACTTCGTCGAAGAGGTGGTCTATCGCACCCGCCACGACACCTATCCGGTGACCGACGGGGCGGATCGACCGCGCGGGCTGGTGGCGGTCGGGGCGTTGTCGAGCGTGCCGCGCGAAGCCTGGCCCTCGACCTCGGTGATGGAGATCGCCGAGCCGATCGAGGCCGGCGGCACCGTGGCCCCCGACCTGTCGGCGCGTCAGGCACTGGATCTGATGCGCAAGTCCGGTCGCTCGCGGCTGCTGGTCGTCGACGAGAGCGGACGTCTCGTCGGCCTCCTCACCCTCAAGGATCTCCTGGAGACGCTGACGTTGCGGATGCGGATCGAGGGCGAGGAGATCTGAGCGTCACGCCTTGGCGAGGATGGCCGACAGGCGACGGTGGACGTTTTCGTTGCCGGCGACGATGCCGCCGGTCTCGAACATGCGATCACGACCGTCGAGGTCGGAAACGAAACCACCGGCCTCGCGGATCAGGACGATGCCGGCCGCCATGTCCCAGGCGTTGAGCGGCTGTTCCCAGAAGCCGTCGAGGCGGCCGGAGGCGACCCAGGCGAGGTCGATCGCGGCGGCGCCACAACGGCGGATGCCGGCGACTTCGCCCATCACCGCGCCGATCTGGCGCAGCGCCTTCGGGTGGTCGCCGTGGCCGAGGAAGGGGATGCCGGTGCCGATGACGCAGGCCTTCATGTCGTGGCGGGCGGCGACGCGTAGGCGGCGGTCGTTCACGAAGGCGCCGGAGCCGCGCTCGGCGACATAGAGTTCGTCCATGATCGGGTTGTAGATGACACCGGCGACGAGCTGACCCTGCCTCTCCAGGGCGATGGAGACGGCGAAGATCGGGATGCCGTGCAGGAAGTTGGTGGTGCCGTCGAGCGGATCGACGATCCAGCGATGACTCGGATCGCTGCCTTCGGTGGCGCCGCCCTCCTCGCCGAGGAAGCCCCAGGTCGGGCGCGCCTTGAGGAGTTCGTCGCGGACGATCTGTTCGGCCTTGCGGTCGGCGGCGGAGACGAAGTCGGCCGGACCCTTGTGCGAGACCTGGAGGTTCTCGACCTCGCCGAAGTCGCGGGTGAGCGACCGGCCGGCCTTGCGGGCGGCGTCGACCATGACGTTGAGAAGTGCCGAGCGGGCCATCGGGGGATCCTGTATCCGGGTGGGGCGCGGGTCTGCGCGGCTCGCGGGCATCGCCCGCCGGGGTCGGCCTCTCGTCATCACGAAACGGCCGGGGGGTCAAGGCGGAAAGCGTCAGGGACGGGCGGGCGCGGGCTCGCTCGGCGGGGGAGTATCCGGGGTCTCGCTCGGCGCGGGGCGCGGCGGCGGCGCGATGCCGCCGGCGATGGCGGCGGCCATCTCCTCGGCGCGCTTGCGATCGGCGTCGGACATGCCGGCGAGGCGGGTCTCGAGCCACAGGTCGGGGAGGCCCTGGCGCTTGGCCAGACTGTGCCACTTCCACGCCTCGACCGGGTCGGGATCGACGCCGAGACCGACGGCGTACATGCGCGCGAGGCGATTGCGGCCGATGGCGTTGCCGCGCAGCGCCGAGCGGCGGATCCAGATGAAGGCGTCGCCGATGTTCTTCTGGATGCCCTTGCCGTTGGCGAGCATCAGGCCGAATTCGACCTCCGCCGCTTCGAAGCCGGCCATCGCCGCTTCGCGCATCCAGCGCGCCGCGGCGACCGGATCGCGCTTCGGATTCTTGTCGTCGGCGAAGAGGGAAGCGAGGGTGTATTGCGCTTCGACGTTGCCGCGGGTGGCGGCGCGGGTCAGCAGATCGGCCGGATCCTCGTCGGCGCGGTCCGGCAGTTCGCCGCGCAGATGCATCAGCGCCAGATTGGTCAGCGCGACCGGTTGGCTCCCGGCGGCGGCGGCGCGGAAGAGTTCGGCGGCGCGGTCGACGTCGCGCTTCACGCCGCGCCCTTCGACATGCATCAGCGCCAGCGCGGCAGCGGCTTCGCGGTCGCCGCGGGCGGCGGCGAGACCGTACCATTCGGCCGCTTTGGCCTGATCGATCTTGGCGCCCAGACCCGTCTCGAGCAGCGTGCCGAGCATGGTCATGGCGGCGGCGTCGCCGGCCTCGGCGCGGGGGATGGCGAGGGCGAAGGCCTTCAGCCACAGGCCGCGCTGGAAGGCGGCGAAGACCGGATCGGCGTCCGGGTCGTCGGTGGCGTCGGCCGGAGCGTCACCGAGGGTCGGGCTGATGAACGGCGCATCGAGGCCGGCCTTGGGCAGGTCGGTGAGGAGGGGGGCGAAGACGTCGGTGGGCAGGGCGGGAGTCGGCGGCGCCTTCTTCGCCGGCGCGCGCTCGGTGGCCGCGGGCTTCTTGGCGGCGCCCGCGCCGGTCTTGTCGGAGGCGGCGCCGGCCGTCGCCACGGTCGCGAGGACCATGGCGGTGGCGAGGAGGGCGGAGCCGAAACCGATCGGGCGGGTGCGGGACGTCATGGCTCTGCCTCAGGCGGGAACGGCCGCCAGACGGCGGGTCGCTTCGGCGACGGCCGCGGCGGGGCCTTCCGGATGGCTCCAGACGGCGTCGCGCAGCGCGACGAATTCGGCGCCGGTGGCGGCGGCGGCGTCGAGCGAGGCGAGGTCGGAACCGGCGAGCACCACCACCGGCGGCTCGAACAGCGGCACCCACCATTCGGCGAGCTCGCGGGCGCGCGGGTTGCCGCCTTCGAATTCGGGGCGGTCGAGATCGCCGAAGAAGACGTAGTCGACCTGCGTCTCGCCGGCTTCCATCGCCTCGTGTCGGGTGGCGAGGTTGCCGACGCCGACGATCGAGGCGGGATGGAAGGTGTCGAGCGCCGCGTCGAGATCGGCCTTGCCGGTGTCGACGTGGACGCCGTCGGCCTTCGACCGCCCGGCGGCGCGGGTGTCGTTGCGGACGAGAACGGCGACGCCGTGCTTCTGGCCGAGCGGAGTGAGGATCTCGGCGATGCGCTGGCGGGTCATGTCGGAGCCGCCGTCGACGGCGATCAGCAGCGAGGCGACGTCGCCGGCGGCGAGTGCCTGGTCGAGAACGTCGGGGAAGGTGGCGATGTCGAGGTCGCGCGGGGTGACGAGATAGAGACGGGCCACGGGATCGGATCCTCGGAAATCGGCAGGCGGAAGACGGGTCTCTTTCGACCGCGTCCCGACCGGATTGTCAAATCGCGGGGAAAAGGGGCGAGGGTGAGGCGGGCGCGGCTTCGGGCTCGCCGAAAAGCCGAACGGCCCGAGCGCGAGCCCGGGCCGTTCCAGATTTCGACGCGACGATTTCTCACGCCTTGCGCAGGCACTCGACGCCCGGCAGGGCCTTGCCCTCGAGCCACTCGAGGAAGGCGCCGCCGGCGGTGGAGATGTAGGTGAACTTCTCAGCCGCACCGGCGTGGTTGAGCGCCGCCACGGTGTCGCCGCCACCGGCGACCGCGGTCAGCTTGCCGGCCGCGGCGAGATCGCCGGCGGCGCGGGCGACGGCGTTGGTCGCGGCATCGAAGGGCTCGATCTCGAAGGCGCCGAAGGGGCCGTTCCAGACGAGGGTCTTGATCTCGGAGAGGAGCGCGACGACGGCGGCGACGGAGGCCGGACCAGCGTCGAGGACCATCTCGTCGGCGGCGATGTCGCCGTTCTTGACGACGCGGTTGGCGGCGCCGGCCTTGAACTCCTTGGCCGCCACGCCGTCGACCGGCAGGACGACGGTGCAGCCGGCGGCCTTCGCCTTCTCGACGATCTCACGGGCGGTCGGGGCGAGGTCGTGCTCGCACAGCGACTTGCCGACTTCGATGCCCTGCGCGGCGAGGAAGGTGTTGGCCATGCCGCCACCGATGATCAGGTAATCGACCTTCTTGACCAGATTGCCGAGCAGCTCGAGCTTCGACGACACCTTGGCGCCGCCGACGACCGCCGCGACCGGGCGCTGCGGTGCCTCGAGCGCCTTGGTCAGCGCGTCGAGTTCCTGCTGCATGCAGCGGCCGGCGTAGGCCGGCAGGTGATGGGCGAGACCCTCGGTGGTGGCGTGGGCGCGATGGGCGGTGGCGAAGGCGTCGTTGACGTAGACGTCGCCGAGGGCGGCGAGCTTCGCCACGTGCTCGGGATCGTTCTTCTCCTCGCCCTTGTAGAAGCGGGTGTTCTCGAGCAGGAGGACGTCGCCGTCCTTCATCTTCGCGATGGCGTCCGCCGCGACCGGGCCGACCGAGTCGGCGGCGAAGGCGACCGGCGCGCCGAGGCGTTCGGCGACCGCGTCGACGATCTGGGCGAGGGAGTACTTGGCCTCCGGACCCTCCTTCGGACGACCGAAATGAGCGAGCAGGACCACCTTGCCGCCCTTCTTGGAGATCTCGGTGATGGTCGGCAGGACGGCGCGGATGCGGGTGTCGTCGGTGACCTTGCCCGCTTCCATCGGCACGTTGAGATCGACACGGACGAGGACGCGCTTGCCCTTCACGTCGGCGTCGTCGAGGGTCTTGAAGGCGCTCATGGATCCACTCCCCTTGTGACTGGGCGAGAAAAAAGGGCCGGTGGTCACCGGCCCTTCGCTTCGATGCGGGCGATCAGATCAACTTCGCCATCGCGACGGCCGTGTCGGCCATGCGGTTGGAGAAGCCCCATTCGTTGTCGTACCACGACAGGACCGAGCACAGCGTGCCGTCCATGACCTTGGTCTGGTCCATGTGGAAGACCGAGGAATGCGGGTCGTGGTTGAAGTCGGACGAGACGTTCTTGTCCTCGGTGTAGCCCAGGACGCCCTTGAGCGCGCCGTCGGCGGCGGCCTTGATGGCGGCGTTGATCTCGGCGACCGAGGTGGCGCGCTTGGCGATGAACTTCAGGTCGACGACCGAGACGTTCGGGGTCGGCACGCGGATGGCGAAGCCGTCGAGCTTGCCCTTGAGCTCCGGCAGCACCAGACCGACGGCCTTGGCGGCGCCGGTCGAGGTCGGGATCATGCTGAGGGCCGCCGCGCGAGCGCGGTAGAGGTCCTTGTGCATGGTGTCGAGCGTCGGCTGGTCACCGGTGTAGGAGTGGATGGTCGTCATCATGCCCTTCTCGATGCCGATGACGTCGTTGATCACCTTGGCGAAGGGCGAGAGGCAGTTGGTGGTGCACGACGCGTTGGAGACCACGAGGTGGTCCTTGGTCAGCTTGTCGTGGTTGACGCCGTAGACGACGGTCAGGTCGGCGCCGTCGGCCGGGGCCGAGACGAGGACGCGCTTGGCGCCGGCGGCCAGATGCATCGCCGCCTTGTCGCGGGCGGTGAAGATGCCGGTGCACTCCATGGCGATGTCGACGCCGAGTTCGCCCCAGGGCAGCTCGGTCGGGTTCTTGATGGCGGTCACCTTGATCGGGCCGCGGCCGACGTCGATGGTGTCGCCCGAGACGGTCACCGTGCCGGGGAAGCGGCCGTGGACCGAGTCGTAACGCACCAGATGGGCGTTGGTCTCCACCGGGCCGAGATCGTTGATGCCGACCACTTCGATGTCGGTGCGACCCGACTCGACGATGGCGCGCAGGACGTTGCGACCGATGCGACCGAACCCGTTGATGGCAACACGTACCGCCATGGATGCTCTCCTCTCGAAAACCTACATCACCGCGCCGCCGGGAGTGCTCCCGGACGATCACGGCCGTTCCGTCCGATCCCGATCTTCCGGAGACGACGAGACGTCCCCTTCGTGAAGATCCGATGTCGCCGACGACGACATCGCCGGTAGGGTCACGCCGCGCGGGCCGATCGCGATGTGGTCGCAGCTCGGCGTCGCCACGGGTCTCTTCGCATTCTCGCTGCGCAGCAACAGAAAATCGCTGCATGCGCGAAATAGATTGCGATATCCATGAGCAAAAACTGAAGTAACGTCGATGTCTCGACGCGTTCCGGCTTCGATCACGGCTCGCGGCACTGATAGCAGGCGGGGGGGGTGTGTCAATCCGGCGGAGCCCGAGGCCCTTGTGCTTCAATCGGTTCACATGGAGCAGGTAGCCATCGCCGCGACGCCGCGTCGCGACGAGGCGGCGACGGAAGGGTCCGGGGCGTCGTCGACGCGTCCACCGGGGGCAAACCCTTCTCGATGAAAATGAAATATCTGCATGTATTGAAATTTCCGAGCAGTCCGGTCGCCATTGACCGAGGGTTTCCGCGGAGCCTAAATTCCCCCGTGGTGAGCCGTGCCGAGTCGGCGCGGTGCATCGCAGACGCCGAAAATCGCGCGCGCCCTGCGTCGATGAGCCTCATGGAGGCCATCGTGTCGTCCGTCGTCCGGGAGGAGATGGTCGGAACAGGGGGGAGAGCGCGGGCACCGCGGCGGGGAGGAGCTCGCGTCGGACGGCGGCCGGCGGGGAGCGGGAGACGGCGAATGGTTCAGGCACCTGCCCTCGAGGCGGCGCTCGGGCGGCTGACGGCGGCGATGGAGCGGCTCGAGGCGGCCGCGGAACGGCGTTTCGAGACGGATCGATCGGCGGCGACGCTCGAGGAGGAGATCGTCCGCCTCGGCGAGGACCGGTCGCGCATCGTCCAGGACCTCGATCAGGAGAAGGCGCGCTCGACCCGGCTGGAGGACACCAATCGCGAGGTGTCGCGCCGTCTGGTGGCGGCGATGGAGTCGATCCGCGCCGTTCTCGATGCGCACGGCGGGTGAGGGCGGCGGACGATGGCCCAGGTGAGCGTCACCATCAACGGCAAGATCTACCGCATGGCCTGCGAAGACGGCCAGGAGGCGCATCTGCAGGGGCTGGCCCAGCGGATCGACGACTCCATCCATTCGCTGCGCGGTTCGTTCGGCGAGATCGGCGATCAGCGGCTCACCGTCATGGCGGCCGTGATGGCGATGGACGAACTCGCCGAGACGCAGCGCAAGCTGAAGAGCCTCGAGGCGGAGAACCGGTCTCTGCGCGAGACGCGGGCGGCGGTGATCGAACGGCGCGATCAGGTCGAGGCCGAGATCGCCCGGCGTATCGACGAGACGGTGGCGCGCATCGAGAGCCTCGCCCAGGCGATCGAACCGCGGCGCTGAGCCCCCCGACGAATTCCGTCGCACGACCTGTGGCGGGCCGCCGCGGCGCACCCTATATTCGGCGCCGACGAGGCTGCGCGGTGCGACAGGAGACTGTATCCCCGGGGCCTTATCGATCCGAACGGGAGCTGTACCTGGATCGGCCCGTGGGCCTTTCCACACGGCGCCCACCTACGTTGTAGGTTTCCCGGGATCGATTTCTCCATCGATCGAGGTGGCTTCGTCACTCCCCTTTCCCTCTCGACCCGGTTCCGCCGTTGACCGAGACGCCCGCCGACGGCGCCGCCGAACCCCTCGCCGCTCTCAAGGCCGACCTGCGCCGCGCCGCGCTGGCGCGCCGTGACCGGCTCGCCGTCGAAGTGCGGACGGCGGTGGCGGAGCGGGTCGCCGATCTGGTCGACGGGCTCGATCTGGCGCCGCGAGCGATCGTCGCCGGGTTCTGGCCGATCCGCAGCGAGATCGATCCGCGGCCGGCGATGGTGCGACTGGCGGCGAAGGGCCATTCGCTGGTGCTGCCGGCGCTCCTCGGCGACGGCGTCACCATGGTGTTTCGGCGCTGGATGCCGGGCGAGCCGCTGGTGGCGGCCGCTTTCGGTCTCTCGGAGCCGCCGGCGACGGCGGCCGAGGTCGAACCGCAGGTGCTCTTGATGCCGCTCGCCGCCTTCGACGACCGCGGCGGCCGCATCGGCTACGGCGGCGGCTTCTACGACCGGGCGCTGGAGCGGTTGGAGCGATCGCATCCGGTGCTGCGCATCGGCATCGCGTTCTCGACCCAGCGGGTCGATCGGGTTCCCGAGGAGGTGCACGATCGCCGTCTCGATCTGATCCTCACCGAAGAGGGGCCGATCATGCCCCGCGGAGACATGCCATGAGATTGCTCTTCCTCGGCGACGTCGTCGGTCGCGCCGGCCGCAAGGTGGTGGTCGACCGCCTGCCGAGCCTCGTCGAGGCGCACCGTTTCGACTTCGTCGTGGTCAACGGCGAGAACGCCGCCGGTGGCTTCGGCATCACCGAGGAGATCGCCCAGGACCTGATCGACGCCGGTGCCGACGTCATCACGCTCGGCAACCACGCCTGGGATCAGCGCGAGGCGTTGGTGTTCATCGAGCGCCAGCCGAAGCTGCTGCGTCCGGTCAACTATCCGCACGGCACGCCGGGGCGCGGCGCCAACCTCTACGTGGCGCGCAACGGGGCGCGGGTGCTGGTGATGAACGTCATGGGGCGGATCTTCATGGATCCGCTCGACGACCCCTTCGCCGCGGTCGAGCGCGAGCTCGATGCCTGCCCGCTCGGCGAGCAGGCCGATGCGGTGGTGATCGACGTGCATGCCGAGGCGTCGAGCGAGAAACAGGCGATGGCGCATTTCGTCGACGGCCGCGCGAGCCTGGTCGTCGGCACCCACACCCACGTACCGACCGCCGATCACCAGATCCTGGCCGGCGGCACCGCCTTCCAGACCGATGCCGGCATGTGTGGCGACTACGACAGCGTCATCGGTATGGAGAAGGACGAACCGATCAACCGTTTCACCTCGAAGATCGGCCGGGCGCGGTTCGAACCGGCCGGCGGCGAGGCGACGTTGTGCGGTGTGGCGGTGGAGATCGACGAGGCGAGCGGGCTCGCCCGTACGGTCCATCCGGTCCGGCTCGGCGGCCGGCTGGCGCAGATCGAGCCGCGGTTCTGAGGCGCAAGGCGAGTCGTCCGTTCGGCCGCGCGGCCCGCATCCCGACCCCCGTTCGCGGCACTCGCGAAAACGACATCGGCCGCCTCCGACGGAGACGGCCGATGCGGTCGCGCGAGGGGGAACCCGCGTCAGATCTTCTTGATGATCTCGATGAAGTGATCGATCTCGGTGCGCATGACCTCGGTCTCGTGACCGGTCGAGGCGACGGCGGAGGCGACGCTGTCGGCGGAACGGCCGGTCTCGTGCGCCTCGTCCTGGAGGTTGGCCATGGTCGAAGCGACGACGCGGGTGCCGTTGGCGGCATCGGCGACCGAGCGGGCGATCTCGGCGGTGGTGGCCGACTGCTCCTCGACCGCGGCGGAGATGCCGCTCGCCACTTCGTTCATCCGGTCGATGGTGGTCGAGATTTCGGCCATCGAGGCGACCGCGTCGCGGGTGGCGGCCTGGATGGTCTGGATCTGGCCGGTGATCTCCTCGGTCGCCTTGGTGGTCTGACCGGCGAGGTTCTTCACCTCCGAGGCGACGACGGCGAAACCGCGCCCCGCTTCGCCGGCGCGCGCCGCCTCGATGGTGGCGTTGAGGGCGAGGAGGTTGGTCTGGGAGGCGATGTCCTGGATCAGGCCGACGACGTGGCCGATCTTCTCCGACGCCTCGGTCAGGCGCTGGACCTTGTCGCGGGCGTCACCGGCATGGACGACGCCGCCGCGGGCGACCTCGGCGGAGATCGACGCCTGGCGCGAGATCTCGGCGATGGAGCTGTCGAGTTCGTGCACGGCGGCGGCGACGCTCTCGACGTCGTCGGTGGCGGTCTGGGCGGCGTTCGCCGATGTGCTCGCCTGGGCGACGGTCTCGCCGGCGATGCGCGACATGCTCGAGGCATGGCCCTGGAGCGAGCCGACGGCACCGGAGACGGTGTCGATGGCGCCCTTGACCCGGGTCTCGAAGGTGTCGATGGCATTGGTGAGGCCGGTGATCACCGACCACGTGACCATGGTGCCGAGATATTCGCCGCCGGTTCCGTGGATGGCCGAGGCGCGCAGGTCGAGCGTTTCCTTGCCCAGCTTGATGCGGGCGCGCCAGGGCAGGTTCTTCGGATCGGCGATGATGCGGCGCTGATGGGCCGGGTTCTTGTGGAAGACGTCCATCGAACGACCGGCGAGCTTCTCCGGATCGACGCCGGCGGGCAACTCGTGGCGGATGGTCTTCAGCGTCTCGACGCTGGTCTTGTTGACATAGACGATGTCGCCGTTCGTCGGATCGGCGAGCAGCACGTTCACCGGCATCTGATCGAGCATGGCGCGCAACGTGGCGACGCCGAGTACATCATTGCTGGCGCTCTGGGATTCCACGGGCGTTTCACGCTTGGCGAACATGCCGAACATCGTTCTTCTTCCTCTCCTCGACCGGCGGTTGGTGCGGACGAAACAGGTTGTAAAAACCAATAGTTGGAATATTTCGATCGAACTGTGACGTGAATTGATTACCGCCGCGTAAAGGGCAACGTTCGCCTTCGACGGAAGCTACATATTTTCCCTTAGAATTGGTCGCGCGGACACCCCGGCTGGATTTCCGAGCCGGAGGCGCCTATAAGCACCACCGATTTCCGACTTCGCGAGCAGCCACCGCCGGCATGATCCGCGTCGTCACAGCCGTGTTCGCCGGACCCCGGGTCCTGCGTGAACGTGCGGCTGGTGGGCGGTGGATCGAGGCGGGGCGACAGACCGACCGAGAGACGAGAGCCATGGCCGGACATTCACAGTTCAAGAACATCATGCATCGGAAGGGCAAGCAGGACAAAGTCCGCTCCAAGCTCTTCTCCAAGCTCGCTCGCGAGATCACCGTGGCGGCCAAGGACGGTGGCGGCGATCCGGCGATGAACGCCAAGCTGCGTCTCGCCATCCTCAACGCGCGCGCCGAGAACATGCCGAAGGACAACATCGAGCGCGCCATCAAGAAGGCCTCCGGGTCCGACGCCGAGACCTACGAGATGGTGCGCTACGAGGGCTACGGCCCGGGTGGCACGGCGGTGATCGTCGAGACGCTGACCGACAACCGCAACCGCACCGGTGGTGCGGTGCGCGCCGCCTTCACCAAGTTCGGCGGGGCGCTGGGCGAGACGGGATCCGTCTCCTTCTCCTTCGACCGGGTCGGCGAGATCGTCTATCCGGCCTCGGCCGGGTCGACCGACGCGGTGCTCGAGGCGGCGATCGAGGCGGGGGCCGACGACGTCATCTCCGACGAGGAGAGCCACACCATCCTGACCACCTTCGAAGGTCTGTCGGAAGTGTCGAAGGCGCTCGAGGCGTCGCTCGGTCCGGCGGAATCGATCAAGCCGAACTGGCGGCCACAGAACACCGTGCCGGTCGACGAGGAGAAGGCGACGACGCTGATGAAGCTGATCGGCATGCTCGAAGACGACGACGACGTGCAGAACGTCTTCACCAACTTCGACATCTCCGACGAGGTGATGGCCAAGCTCGCCGCGATGTGACGCGAACGTGCCGCATGAAACTCCGACGGGCGCCGGAGAGGGACCTCCGGCGCACGTCTTCGTCTCCATGGGGCGGCGAAGGCCGTGCGGGCGATCACGCCGAGTTTCGCGGGGACGTGATTCCGCGTCGCGAAAGAGGTGGTCTAGGGAGAGTCCCGAAAAACGCCTCGACGCGTGCGGGCCGTTCGTGGTTCCGGCCGTCATCGTCTCGGAGGGGGCATGAAACGACTTCGTCGGACGATCGGTTCGTGGGCGTCGGCGGTCGCCCTGTGGACAGGCGCCGTTCTTTCGGCCGCGGCAGCCGAAACGCCGCTTCCCGACGGGCAGACGACACGGGCCGGAGGCGCCGTCGCGCGCCTGATCGATCCGACCGATCGCTACGGTCACGGGATCCTCGGAGACGGTCTCGAAGCGGGTGGGCTGTCGATCACGGTCGACGGGAAGGTCCATCGCCTGCGGCTCGAGCCCGACATGGTCTTCGAGGACCTGCGCGTCCGTCTCGTCGACCTCGATGGTGACGGCGCACCGGAGGCGCTCGTCGTCAGGACCGATCTCGCTCGAGGCTCGGCCATCGCCGTCTATCGCATTTCCGCCGCCGGGATCGAGCCCCTGGCCGAAAGCCGGCCGATCGGACGGTCGCATCGTTGGCTCAATCCCGTCGGCGTCGCCGACTTCGCCGGTACGGGCGAGCGGCTCGTCGCCGCCGTGGTGACGCCGCACGTGGCCGGGTCGCTGCGCTTCTATCGCCGCGAGGGGCGGGAACTGGTGGAGGTCGGTCGGCTCGACGGCGTGACCAACCACATCGCCGGGACGCGCGACCTCGATCTCGGCTGCATGGTCGACATCGACCGGGACCGGGTTCCCGAAGTCGTCCTGCCGAGCCAGGATCGCGGTGCGCTCGTCACCGTGTCCTTCGCCGGCGGCCGGGCGGTCGAGCGCCGGCGCGTTCCGCTACCCGGTCGGATCGCGGTGCTCGCCTGCACGGTGAGCGAGGCGGCGGCGTCGCTCGAAGGCGGGCGGAGCGCCACGGTCGAGCTTCGGACCGGCCGCGTCTCCGCGCGGTGATGCCTCTTTACGAAACGAACCAAGAACATGTAGCGTCGCGGCCATGTCCTCGGTCGTGCGAATCATCGGTATCGATCCCGGCCTCCAGCGTACCGGCTGGGGGGTGATCGAGGCCGTCTCCAATCGCTTGTCCTTCGTCGCCTGCGGCACCATCACCTCGACGGCACGAGACGATCTCGCCGAGCGGTTGGTCGAGTTGCACGACGGGCTCGCGGCGGTGATCGCCGAGCACGGGCCCGACGAGGCGGCGGTCGAGCACACCTTCGTCAACACCAATCCGACCTCGACGCTGAAGCTCGGCCAGGCGCGCGGCGTGGCGCTGCTGGTGCCGGCCAAGGCCGGGCTCTCGGTCTCGGAGTATCAGCCCAACGCGGTGAAGAAGGCGGTGGTGGGGGCGGGCCACGCCGACAAGGAGCAGATCCAGCACATGGTCAAGCTCCTGTTGCCGCGTGCCGTCTGGAAGGGGGCGGACGCGGCCGACGCGCTCGCCATCGCCATCTGCCACGCGCACCATCGCCAGACGCTCGCTCGGGCGCTCAGGATCGCCGGAGGGTGAGGGATGGGTTTTGTCGGATCCGCCGGCGTCCTGCCCCCCCTCCCTGTCCCTCCCCCTCCAGGGGGGAGGGAACGACGAGGCGAGGGCTTTCGGGACGGGACTGCTTCGGCTCCCGGTGAGCCGTGGAATTCGGAATGGATCGGCCACTCGCGTCCCCTTCCCCCCGGAGGGGGAGGGACAGGGAGGGGGGCGCGGCCTCTCTTCGTGGCGCGGCCGATCGTGGGTCCCGACCTCGTGCCGGGGGCGAGGAGCAGGTGAGATGATCGGTAAGCTCAAGGGCATCGTCGAGGAATACGGCGACGATCACGTCATCCTCGACGTGCACGGGGTCGGTTACGTCTGTCACTGCTCGTCGCGGACGCTGCAGAACCTGCCGTCGCCGGGTGAGGCGGCGGTGCTCGCCATCGAGACGATCGTGCGCGAGGACATGATCCGGCTCTACGGCTTCGCCGACGCCGACGAGCGGGAGTGGTTCCGCCTGCTCTGCACCGTGCAGGGGGTCGGCACCAAGGTGGCGCTGGCGCTGCTTTCGGCGCTGCGGCCGTCGGAACTGGCGTCCGCCATCGCGCTCAAGGACGTCACCGCGCTGTGCCGGGCCAACGGCGTCGGCAAGAAACTCGCGGAGCGCATCGCCCAGGAGCTGAAGGACAAGGCGCCGAGCTTCGCCTCGGTCGATCCGGCGCTGGTGCGCCTGACGGGCGGCATCTCCGAGAAGACGGCGCCGAAGCCGATGGCCGATGCGGTCTCGGCGCTGGTCAATCTCGGCTATCCGCAGCTCCAGGCGAGCGCCGCGGTGGCGGCGGCGGCGCGGGAGGCGGGTGAAGACGCGCCGACCGAGAAGCTCATTCGGCTGGGACTGAAGGAACTGGCGCTCGGCTGAGGTCGGCGCGATGGGCCGCGGCCATCGCCCGGTCGGAGGCGGCGAGGCGGGCATCACGACAGACGACCTTCTCGCGCGCGGCCTTCGCCGTGCCGCAGTCGAAGGACGGCTTCTCGGCTGCGACGGCGACGGTGGCGCCGGCCTCCAGGACGCACGGGACGACGAGGCGGGACATGCTTGCCCCTTTTCGCGACGGCGAGGAGGAGTTCGATGCGACGTCGGCGCGTGCCGGCAGGGAAGGGCCACGCCGCCTCAGTCGTCGTGGTCGGCCGTCCACAGGGACTTGGGTCGGCCGCAGTTCGGACAGACCCAATCGTCGGGCAGATCGGCGAAGGCGAGGCCCGGCGGGACGCCGTGGTCGGGGTCGCCGATCGTCGGATCGTAGACCCAACCGCAGTCGCGGGTCGGGCAATCGAGGGCGCGCGGGGCGGCGGCGACGGCCTCCCGAAGCGAGAACGCCGTAACGGCCCCGACGAAGAGGGCGAAGATCCGGCGACGGGAGAGACACGGTGGGCGCATGGGCGAGCCTTCGGCGAGGGCGGAAGGCCGGTGCTTCCGTCGGGGTCATCGGGGCGCCTCGTCCGGGAGCCGGTGGCGACCCGCGGTTCGGCGGGGCCGATCTTCGCCGCCGGAGATCTCGTTTCGACGACAATGGCGCGACGGCCGCGGCGGCGTCTCGCCGCAGGCGGCCGTCACACGGTTTCGTCTCGCCGCTCGTCAGCCGGCGGGGCAGTAGACGCGCAGGCGATGGCCGTCGGGGTCGGCGGCGGAGAAGGTGCGGCCGAAGTCCATGTCGGCCGGCGGCTGCAGGATGGTCCGCCCCGATTCCGACCAGTTGGTATGAAGTCGGTCGACTTCGTCGCGGGTGACGACCGCGAAAGCGATCTCGGCGCCTCCGCCGGTGACGCGGGTCGTCGGCTCGACGCCGTCGATCTTCCACAGGCCGAGCATGACGCCGTCGCGCAGCGGCAACATGGCGAAGGTGTCGGATCGCTCGACCGGCGGGCGGCCGAGGAGATCGCTCCAGAAGGCGAGAGAGGCGGCGACGTCGGTGACGTAGAGGATGACGAGGTTCGGATCGGTCATGGTGGGAACTCCCGTTGCGGATGCTCCCTTCTAAGGTCCGATGCTGACAAATTCCGTCAGTATCAATCGGCGATCGGGACCCCTTGGGCGATCCGCCAGTCGCGCACCAGCGTCCGGCGGCGGCGTGGATAGCGGCCGGCGAGGAGTACGGCGTCGGTCATCCGATCGACGCGGAAGTGGCGGAAGCCGCCGCGCAACTCGCACCAGGCGACGAGGATGCGGACGCGCTCGAAGAAGGCGAGGGCGATCGGCCAGACGGTGCGTCGCGTCGCGCGTCCCTCGGCGTCGGCATAGGCCAGATCGAGCTTCGTCTCCTCGCGGATGGCGCGGCGAAGGAGATCGGTGTCGACGGGTTCAGGGGCGCGCGCGCCGCTCGGACCGATCCACAGCCCGGCCTCGTCCAGCCGCTCGCGCAGATCGGCGGGGAGCACCGCCTCGATGCGTGCGAGGGCGTCGCGGGCGGCGCGGGCGAGGCGCGGGTCGCCTTGTTCGGCGACGAAACGGGCGCCGAGCGCCAGAGCCTCGATCTCCTCGTCGCCGAACATCAGCGGCGGCAGCAGGAAGCCGGGCTTCAGCACGTAGCCGACGCCGGCCTCGCCGTCGATCGGTGCGCCCCGAGCCTGGAGCGTGGCGATGTCGCGGTAGAGGGTTCTGAGCGACACGCCGAGGTCGGCCGCCAACACCGCGCCGGCGACCGGCCGGCGATGGCGGCGGAGGATCTGGACGAGATCGATGAGGCGGGCGGCGCGGGACATGGGGGCGAGCCGCCCTCCGGTTCAGGGCTGCGGGAAGCCGAAGGAGAGCGAGCCGATCACCGGCTTCACGGCGCGCATGTTCTTGTCGGTGGAGGCGAACTCACGGTCGCCGGAAACCTTCGAGGCGGGGCCTTCGGGAGCGCCTTCGGGCACGGTGAAGCGGGCCTGGACGGTGCAGCCGCCGGGGATGTCGGCGCCGAGCGTGCCGCCCTTCCAGTCGGTGACGTAGCCGCCGTAGTCCCAATCGAAGCCGGAGAGGGTGAAGGGCTCGCCGTTGAGTTTCTCGACTTCGGCCAGCGTCATGCCGATCTTCAATCCGTTGGGAGCCACCCAGGTGGAGGTGTCGGAGAGGCGGACGTGGACGAGGCCGCGCCGCTTGTTCTCGTCGGCCCACATCAGCTCGAGGCGGCGTTTCTCGTTCTTGGGAAAGAGCACGGTGGAGGCGACCTTCTCGCCCTCGGCACCGTCGACCAGTTCGAAGATCGCGTTGTCCTTGCCGACGATGGCGACGAGCGAGGCGTGGGAGGCCTCGGCCGAGAAGGGGCCGGTGCAGGTGAGGCGGGCAGAGGTTTCGGCCGGCTGTTGTGCCGTGGCCGGGGCGGTGAGCGGCAGGGCGAGCGCGGCCGTGAGGCCGAGAACGAGCGCGGCAGGGCCGACGATGGACCCGATGGACGACGGCTTCGGCATGGCACTCCTCCGGTGGCGACGCGACCGGCCGGCATGTTAGCGCGAAAATGCGACCGCGACAGCCGGACGGGAGCGGATCTCGGCGGTTCGTTCTCGCTTCGTCCCGGCGTGCGGCCATGCTAGGGAACGGACGAGGCGAGGTTCGACGGCGGGTAGGCGATTCGATGGCCACACCGAGACGACTGGTATCGGGGGAGAAGCGCGAGGAGGATTTCGACGCCTCGCTGCGCCCGCAGGCTCTCGCCGACTTCGTCGGGCAGGCCGCGGCGCGCGACAACCTGTCGGTCTTCATCGAAGCGGCGAAGACCCGTCGCGACGCGCTCGACCACGTGCTCTTCGTCGGTCCGCCGGGGCTCGGCAAGACGACGCTCGCCCAGATCGTCGCCCGCGAGCTGGGTGTCAACTTCCGCTCGACCTCGGGTCCGGTGATCGCCAAGGCGGGCGATCTCGCCGCGCTCCTGACCAACCTCGAAGACCGCGATGTCCTGTTCATCGACGAGATCCATCGGCTCAATCCGGCGGTCGAGGAGATCCTCTATCCGGCGATGGAGGACTACCAGCTCGATCTGATCATCGGCGAGGGGCCGGCGGCGCGGTCGGTGAAGATCGACCTCGCCAAGTTCACCCTGGTCGCCGCCACCACCCGGCTCGGCCTTCTGACGACGCCGCTGCGCGACCGCTTCGGCATCCCGATCCGGCTCAATTTCTACACGGTGGCGGAGCTCGAGTTCATCGTCCGAAGGGGCGCGCGGCTGATGGGGCTCGCCATCACCGAGGAAGGGGCGAACGAGATCGCGCGACGCTCGCGCGGGACGCCGCGCATCGCCGGTCGTCTTCTGCGCCGGGTACGCGATTTCGCGGTGGTCGCCGGCAAGGCTTCGATCGATCGCGACATCGCCGACAAAGCGTTGATCCGGCTCGAGGTCGACCGCGCCGGGCTCGACCAGCTCGATCGGCGCTATCTCGACGTCATCGCGGTGTCGTTCAACGGCGGGCCGGTCGGCATCGAGACGATCGCAGCGGCGCTGTCGGAGCCGCGCGATGCGATCGAGGAGATCGTCGAGCCCTATCTGATCCAGCAGGGCTTCGTGCAGCGCACGCCGCGCGGCCGCATGCTGACGCAAGCGGCCTTCCGCCACATGGGCCTGCCGGTGCCGATGGGCCGGCCGGAGCAGCTCGGCTTGCTCCTCGGCGACGAGGAGTGATACCGAGCCGACGAAGTTTCGGCTTTTTCGAAACGTCGTCGGCGAAGGCAAGCCCGAACGGGCGTCGGCCGGCCAGGCCGTGACGCTCATGAAACTCGGGCTCGTCCGAATTTCATGAGCCCAGTATCAGAACGGCAGCTTGAAGCCGCTCGGCAGGCCCATGCCGCCGGTCATCTCCGCCATCTTCTCGGCGATCGCCGCCTCGGCGCGCGAATGGGCGTCGCGATGGGCGGCGACGATCAGGTCCTCGACGATCTCGGCCTCTTCGGGCTTCAGGAGCGACGGGTCGATCTCGACGTTCCGGAGCTCGCCCTTGCCGGTGATGGTGACCGAGACGAGGCCGCCGCCGGAGGTGCCGGTGACCTCGATCGTCGCCAACTCGTCCTGGAGACCGGCCATCTTGGCCTGCATCTCCTTGGCCTTGCTCATCATCTTCATGAAATCCATGGGACGTCCTCGCGTCTCTGATCGGAAAAGGGGGGCTCGGGGATCAGTCGTCCGGGCTCCAGCCGGGATCTTCGGCGTCGACGGTGGGCGTCGCTCCGGCGTCGCCGGTCTCCTCGCCCTCGGGCGCCTGGACGCGGACGTCGACGATCTTGGCACCAGGGAAACGTTTCAGCACCGCCGCCACCAACGGATCGGCGCGGGCGTCGGTGACGAGGCGATCACGCGCGGCTTCGCGCTCCTCGGCGATGGTCGGCCCGCCCTCGTCGCGGGAGAGCGCCACCACCCAGCGGATGCCGGTCCAGTCGGAGAGTTTGCGGGCGAGTTCCTGCGGCAGATCGAAGGGCGCATCCTTCGTCGGCGAAACATCGATGCGGCCGGTCTCGAAACCGACCGGGCGAAGCTGTTTCTCGATCGCCAGCTTGAGCCGGATGTCGCGCTTCTCGGCGGCGAGCGCGGCGACGTCCTGGAGCGAGGTCAGGCGGACGCTCGGCTGCGGGACGGGCGTCGGCTTCACGGCCTGCGGTTCGGTCGAGGCGACGAGGCGGGGGCCGGGCTGGGCCGAGGCGGTGGCCACCGGGTCGCTCGCCGGCCGGCTCATCGCGGCGGGGAGCGGGCGGGGAGCGGGTGCGCCGAGGCTCGCCTGGGCGCCGCCGCCACCGGAGGGGCCGCGCGGGGCGGGCGCGCCGGACCCCTGGGGGAGGGCGCCGTCGCGCAGCATCCGCAGCGCCTCGTCGGGCGTCGGCAGGTCGGCGGCATAGGCGAGGCGGACGAGCAGCATCTCGGCGGCGGCGAGCGACTTCGGCGCCGACTTCACCTCGTCGTAGCCCTTGAGCAGCATCTGCCAGGCGCGCGACAGGACGCGCAGCGACAGGGTCTCGGCGAAGGTGCGGCCGCGGCGGCGCTCGTCCTCGGTCGCCGCCGCGTCGTCCGCCGCGGCCGGCACCAGTTTCACCCGGGTGACGAAATGGACGAAGTCGGCGAGATCGGCGATCACCACGGCGGGATCGGCGCCGACGTCGTACTGGGCGCGGATCTCGGCCAGCGCCGCCGCCGCGTCGCCCTTCATCACCTCCTCGAAGAGGTCGATGACGCGGGCGCGGTCGGCGAGGCCGAGCATCTCGCGCACCTCGCGCACCTCGATGCGGCCCTCGCCGTGGGCGATCGCCTGATCGAGCAGCGACAGGCTGTCGCGCACCGAGCCTTCGGCGGCGCGGGCGACGAGGCGCAGCGCTTCGTGGTCGATCTCGACCTTCTCGGCCTCGGCGATGCGGGCGAGGTGGCGGATCAGCACGTCGGTGTCGATGCGGCGGAGGTCGAAGCGCTGGCAGCGGGAGAGGATGGTCACCGGGACCTTGCGGATCTCGGTGGTGGCGAAGATGAACTTGACGTGCTCCGGCGGCTCCTCGAGCGTCTTCAGCAGGCCGTTGAAGGCCGCCGTCGACAGCATGTGGACCTCGTCGATGATGTAGACCTTGGTGCGCGCCGACACCGGCTTGTATCTGGAGGCTTCCGTGATCTCGCGGATGTCGTTGATCGAGGTGTGGGACGCCGCGTCCATCTCGATGACGTCGACGTGGCGGCCCTCCATGATGGCGCGGCAGTGGACGCCCTCGCGGTTCATGGCGATGGTCGGTCGGTCGATCTCGCCGGGGATCTCGTAGTTGAGGGCGCGGGCGAGGATGCGGGCTGTGGTCGTCTTGCCGACGCCGCGCACGCCGGTGAGCATGTAGCCTTGCGCGATGCGGCCGATCGAGAAGGCGTTCGACAATGTCCTGACCATCGGCTCCTGGCCGATCAGGTCGTCGAAGCTCTGTGGGCGGTATTTACGGGCGAGAACGCGGTAGACGCCGGTGGGCGTCGAGGCGGAGGCATCGGGCGGGAAAAGTCCGTCCATGCGGGTCGGCGGCCTCGTCGGTCTCGGAAAGGGGATCCGGAAGCGGATCGAAAAGGAGGCCGACGCGCGACCCGCGTCCGACTCGTCTGGGCTGCTTCCTTCCGGACCTGACCCGGTCGGCGAGTGACAACGTCCACCGCCGACCTCCCGAGGGGGTCATATCATGGATCGGGGGGGCAGATGCAAGGGGGGATGTGGACGGCGCGACCGTGATCGTCGACGGGAGCGGAAGGCGCGGATGCGAATTCGACCCGGGTGCCGGCGGGGGACGACGGTGTTTCGCACCGGCGTCGTCGCCGCAGGTCGCCGTGCATTTCGCGGTTCACGCCGCGGCGAACAACTCCGGCCGCTCGAGACGCAGCGTCTGCACCGCGTAGAGCGTTTTCATGTCCAATCCGTCGCCGCGGTCGGCCATGGCGGCGAGATCGGCGAGGGGCAGCACCACCACTTCGATCTCCTCGCCTTCGTGGGCGAGGCCGCCGCCGTCGGCGATGCGAGCGGTCGAGAGGTCGACCTCGGCCAGATAGATCCACACCTTCTCGGCGCACAGGCCGGGCGAGGACCGAGCGGCGGCGATCGGTTCGATACGGGTGAGCGCGAGGCCGGCCTCCTCCATCGCCTCGCGTCGGGCGGTCTCCTCGGGCGGCTCACCGGCGTGATCGAGGAGGCCGGCGATGATCTCGAGGCTCATCGGGTCGTCGCCCTCGAGGGCCTGGGGCAGGCGCAATTGGCGCACCAGGACCGCTTCGCGGCGCAGCGGATCGAAGGCCAGCACCGCGGCGGCGTGGCCATGGCTCTCTATGACGAAGGAATGGCGATGACTGCCGCCAGCGGCGGTGCGGAGGTCGAAGACGACCCGCTCGAGGTGGCAGAAGCCCTTCCAGATCGTCTCACGGGAGAGCACGACGAAGGGCGGCGGCGAGGTCGGAGCGGACATGGGGATCTCGGTAGCATCTCGTGAGCGGGGCCTTGATCGAGCCCGGAACCGAGATCTCCGGTACTTCGGTACGGAAGGCAAGCTCGAAGCGACGCCGGTCGATCGCACGGCGGCGGGACGCGACGGGAACGCGGCCGCTTCGATGCCGTCAGTCGACCTCGCTGCCGGGGGCGAGGCGGATCTCCAGACCGTCGATGTCGGCGGCGGTGAGGATCTGGCAGGCGAGGCGGGAGTTCTCCTGGACGCCGAAGATCAGGTCGAGCTGGTCCATCTCCTCGTCGGTCGCCGGCGGCAGCTTGTCCATCCACTTGTCGTCGACATAGACGTGGCAGGTGCCGCAGGCGCAGGAGCCGCCGCATTCGGCCTTGATCGGCAGACCCCAGTCGCGGATCACCTCCATCACCCGCCAACCGTCGACCGCCGGCAGGACATGCTCCTTGCCGTCGGTGTCGGTGACGCGGATCTTGATCGCGCCGTCGTCGAAGAAGTCGCAAGGGTCCTCGCCGAAATGGTCTTCGGCGAGGGGCGTGCCGTTCGTCTCTTCCATCTTCCCTCCCCACGTCGAACGGGCTCGCCGGAACCGGATTCCCCGCCGGTCCGACGTTCGCCGACGGTCCTCGGCGCGAGCACCGAGAGACCCGCGCCGCCGTCGCTCGGCGCACCACGGCCGGAGCCGCGGTCGCTGCGATCTAATGTATTAGAAGATGCTCATACACCACACCAGGCGTCTTGATAAGGCACCCTGAGCCAGGGGCGGCCGGGGACCGGAGCGGTCGCCGGCTCGGTCGCCGGTTGGTAGTGGAGGGGCAGGCAGACCGGGGTGCCGGCGAGGAGGCGATCGCGGGTCGGGGCGTGGTCGATCGCGAGGGTATCGAAGCCGACGCGGAAATAGTGCGCCACCTGATCGAGCAGGATGTCGCCGACGGCCCGCAACTCGCCGGCAAAACCGTGGCGCTCGCGCAGCAGGCGGGCGATCGAATAGCCGCGGCCGTCGGCGAACTTGGCGAAGCGGACGGCGATCGCGGCGAAGCGCGGCAGGTCGGCGACGACGTCGTCGAGGCGATCGGCGGGATCGATCATCAGGCCGATCGGCTGACCGCGCGAGACGAGGCGATCGGCGTCGCGGCGCCAGCGGGCGAGGGAGACGAAGATCGGTCCTTCGGGGAGCGACGCGTCGTCGGCGACGACGGTCCAACGATCGGCGACGAAGCGCCCGCGGGCGAAGACGTCCGTGTGGCTGGTCATATTCCGCTCCCGTGTTCTTCATCGGTCGCAAGACCGAGGTGGATGCCGCATTCCGTCTTCTCGAGCCCGCGCCAGCGCCCGGCGCGAGCGTCTTCGCCCGGGGCGACCGGGGCGGTGCAGGGCAGGCAGCCGATCGAGGGGTAGCCGCGGGCGACCAGCGGATGGGCCGGCAGGTCACGTGCCGCGGCCCGGGTGGCGACGTCCTCGGCCGTCCAGGTCGCCAGGGGATCGACCTTGATCCGCGTCCCGTCGGCGGTGAAGGTCGGGATGGCGGCGCGGGTCGCCGCCTGGAAGCGTTTGCGGCCGGAGATCCAGGCGGCGAAGGGTGCGACGGCTTCGGCGAGTGGCGTGATCTTGCGCAGACGGCAGCAGGCGTCGGCGTCGCCGTGCCAGAGCACGCCGAGCGGATCGGCGGCCATCACCGCGACCGGGGCGGGCGTGACGGAGCGCACGTCGGTGAAGCCCAGCCGCTCGACCAGCCGGTCGCGGTGGCGCAGCGTTTCGCCGAAGTGGCGGCCGGTGTCGACGAAGATCACCGGCACCGAGGGGTCGACCTCGGCGACGAGATCGAGGAGGACGGCGGCATCGGCGCCGAAGGACGAGACCAGCGCCACCTCACCCGGAAACAGGCGATGGACGACGAGGTCGATCAGGTCGACCGCCGGCAGGGCGCCGTGTTCGGCGTCGAGGCGGTCGGCGCGGGCGCGGGCGCGCTCGGTGGCGGTGAGGCGGGGCCGCCGATCGAGGGTGACGAGGTCAACGGCCGACATGGGCGAGGGCTTCCTTGAAGGGGGCGAGACCGACGCGGCGCCACGTGGCGAGGAAGGTCTCGTGCGGCGCGGTGCGATGGGCGAGGTAGGTGGAGACCACCGTCTCGACGGCGTCGGCGACCCGCTCCGGGGGGAAGCCGGGGCCGGCGCTGTCGCCGAGCGCGGCGTCTTCGCCGGAGGAGCCGCCCAGCGTGAGCTGGTAGAACTCCTCGCCCTTGCGATCGACGCCGAGGATGCCGATGGCGCCGACGTGGTGGTGAGCGCAGGCGTTGATGCAGCCGGAGATCTTGACGTCGAGCGGCCCGATCTCGGCCGCCCGCGCCGGATCGGCGAAGCGGCGCGCGATGTCCTTGGCCACGGGGATCGAGCGAGCGTTGGCGAGGGCGCAGAAGTCGAGACCGGGGCAGGTGATGGTGTCGGAGACGAGGCCGGCGTTGGCGGTGGCGAGGCCGGCGGCGACGAGCGCGGCGTGGATCTCGGGCAGGTCGTCGCGGGCGACGTGCGGCAGGATCAGGTTCTGGCGATGGGAGACGCGGATCTCGCCGTGGCCGTAACGCTCGGCGAGATCGGCGACGAGCTCCATCGCCTCGGCCGTGGCGTCGCCGGGGACGCCGCCGATCGGCTTCAGCGAGATCGTCACCGAAGCGTGGCCGGCGACCTTGTGCGGCGTGACGTTGGTGGCGACGAAGCGAGCGAAGGCGGGATCGGCGGCCTTCGCCGCGTCTTCGCGGGGGCTCGCCGCCGGGCGCGCGGCGAGCGGCGGCAGGGCGAACTGGCGGGCGATGCGGGCGACGTCGGCCGCCGGCAGTTCGAGGGCGCCGTCGCGGATGCGTTCGAACTCGGCCTCGACCTCGTCGCGGACGGTCGCGAAGCCGGCCTCGTGCATCAGGATCTTGATGCGCGCCTTGTACTTGTTGTCGCGGCGTCCGTAGAGATTGTAGACGCGCAGGATCGCCTCGACATAGGCGAGGAGATGCTTCTCGGGCAGGAAATCGCGCAGCGTCCAGGCGAGGAAGGGCGAGCGGCCGAGACCGCCGCCGACGTGGACGGTGAAGCCGACTTCGCCGTCGTCGCGCTTCACCACCTGCAATCCGATGTCGTGGACGCGGATGGCGGCGCGATCTTGCGGAGCGCCGGTGATCGCGATCTTGAACTTGCGCGGCAGCCAGCTGAACTCGGGATGGACCGACGACCACTGGCGCAGGATCTCGGCATAGGGCCGCGGATCGACGACCTCGTCGGGGGCGGCGCCGGCGAGATGATCGGCGGTGATCGAGCGGATGCAGTTGCCGGAGGTCTGGATGGCGTGCATCTCGACCTCGGCCAGTTCGGCGAGGATGTCGGGGATCATCTCCAGCGACGGCCAGTTGAACTGGATGTTCTGGCGGGTGGTGAAGTGGCCGTAGCCCTTGTCGTGGGTGCGGGCGATGCGGGCGAGGGTGCGCAGCTGGCGGCTCGACAGCGTGCCGTAGGGGATGGCGACGCGCAGCATGTAGGAATGGAGCTGCAGATAGACGCCGTTCATCAGGCGAAGGGGACGGAACTGCTCCTCGCTCAGCTCGCCGGAGAGGCGGCGGGCGACCTGATCGCGGAACTGTTCGACCCGCGCCGCGACGAAGCGGCGATCGAGAGCATCGTAGACGTACATGGCGAGGGCTCCTCGGCGACGGCTCAGGCGGCGCGATCGAGACGGGGGGCGGCGACTTCCGAGCCCGAGGTCGGGCCGCCGGCGCGGATCCGCTCGCGCATGCTCGTCGGGGTGAGGCCGGCGGGCGTGGCGACCACGTCGACCGCGTAGGGGTCGACGATCAGACGGGCGGCGACGTCGCGGGCGCTCTCGGCGACGGCTTGCGTCGTGGCGGCGGCTTCGAGGGCGGCTGCGGCGGCGAAGGCCTCGCACCAACGGCCGGCGGCATCGCGGAACACGACCCGGCCATCGATCAGGCGATTGGCGGTGACGACCTGCATGGGGGCTCTCCTGGCGAACCGTGACGTCGGACGGAGCTCGGAGGCTTTCCGTCACGTCGAGATGTTCTAGGAGAGGACGCGCGGGTCCGCGCCGTTCGCGATTGCGAATCGACGGCGAGGTGGAGAAAACTTTCCGCAGGTCGGCGGAATTCGAAGAACGAGGGGCGTTCTGCACTCCGAACGATCAGCCGACCGGGTTGCGACTACCCGGCGCGGCGATCGGGTGCAGCTCCTACTTCGCCATATTCGTATCTTTCGATCTACGAATACTTGTCGGCGTCGTTCAGGTGACCGGTTTGGCGTCGCGCGAGACGAGGTAGACGACGAGCGAGGCGGCCAGCGCCACGGCGAAGGCGCCGTAGAGGGCGCCGTGGGCGGCGGCCGGGGTCATGCCGGCGGCCAGCGATTTCTCCATGAAGGCGCCGGACAGCGGCTGGAGGATCGCGGCGCCGCCGATGATGAACATGTTCATCAAGGTGAGGCCGCGGCCGAGCACCGGCGTCGGCAGGAAGGCGCGGGCGTGCGCCATCATGACGCCGTAGGTCAGGCCGACGCCGCCGATCACCCCGAACATCGCCGCGGCCGGCAGCACCGGCATGGTCGGCGCGAGGGCGAGAGCGCCGAGCCCGACCAGGGTGGCGAGCGTGCCGGCGACCACCACCCATTTGCGCGTGCCGAACCAGCGATCGAGCGGGCCGTAGAAGAAGGCGCCGGCGATCATGGCGAAGACCATGATGGAGACGGCGTTGCCGCGCTCGACCGGGGCGAGGCCGTGGACCTGGGAGAAGTAGGGGCCGACCCAGAGACCGCGGATCGCCACCACGATCGGATAGGAGACGAGGGCGATCGGATAGAGCGGCCACAGCTCGCGGATCCGGAAGACCTCGCCGATGCTCGGCTTCGGCCGATCGGTGTCGTGCGGCGGCGCGGGCGGCGGCTCCTTCACCACCAGGAAGACGAGAAACGCCGACAGCAGCGTCGCCGCGGCGATGCCGAGCATGGTGGTGCGCCAACCGAAGGCGGTGGCGGCGGCGGCCAGCGGCGTGGCGGCGGCGAGATTGCCGAGCGAGCCGATGCCGACGATCGCCGAAGACCACAGGGCGAAGCGCGCCGGGGTCGTGGTCCGGCCGATCACCCACAAGGCTCCCATGTAGATCGGGGCGCAGCCGAAGCCGATCAGCGCCATGCCGGTGACCGAATGCCACGGCTCGCGGGCGAGCGCGAAGACGGTGGCGCCGGTCACCGCCGAGAGCATCGGGATCGCCACCGTGCGGCGAGCGCCGAAACGATCGAGCGAGGCGCCGATCGGCAGTTGCACGACGGCGAAGGCGGCGAAGAAGGCGGCGGAGACGACCCCGAGTTCGGCCGGGCCGAGGTGGACGTCGGCGGCCAGTTCCGGCGCGATTACGGCGAGGAACGAGCGATAGAACTGGGAGAGGAGGTAACCGAAGACGAGAACGACGAGGGTGGGCACTTGCGCGGGCTTTCCTGCTCGAATCGATTGAAGATACCCGAGGCCGCGAAGCTTGCCATCTCGGCCGTGCGAGGCAGGGGTGCGTCGGAATTCGTGCCGGCGACGGCGTTTCGTCCTTCGGGATGTTGTGTCATTCTCCCCCTCGCCGCTTCGGACGCGGGTGGTCACGCGACGTCATCGAAATGTCGACGACGACTGCCACGAGAATTGCGTCCCCCCTCTGGCGGGAGGGGCAGGCGATCACCACCTGTCGCGACGGCCGACCGGTCCGGTCCGCCGTCGACCCTCACGGGCGGTTCGGCCGCCCTCCATGAACCAGGGAGATCTCCCCGTGTCCGACGTCATCATCAAGACCCCGATGCAGTATCTCGACAAGGCCATGGGAGCGTTGCGCGATCTCGGCCTCGCGCCGGCGGCGACGCAGGACGCGCCGATCGTCGGGCTGCTCGAGAAGATCTCGGATCTCGAACCGGACAAGATCGTCGTCATCACCCGTACCCTCGGCCAGACCGAGGTGTTCAACGAGGTGGTGCGCAACCAGATCGCCGGCATGGAGATCGGTGAGCGCTACAAGCAGATCACCGCCGGTTTCGATTCGATCCGCGACGACGCCAAGAAGATGGTCGACCAGGTCGCCGACGGGAAGATCGACATCTTCGAGCGGGCGACCAACGCCTGGATGAAGCTGTCGCGCGGCGACATCGCCGATCGCTTCGACAAGATCCGTGCGACCTACCTCGAGGTGTCCAAGGAGACCAAGAACCAGATCCAGCGCGAGGGCGTCATCCTCGAGAGCTATCGCGATTACCGTGGCGCGCTGAAGCAGGCCGAGGTGCTGGCGCTCGAAGTGTTGAAGACCGCCGAGGGCAAGTGGGACGTCGCCAAGCAGGCGCTCGATGCCGCCGGCAAGGCGGTCGCCGACTACCAGGGAACCGAAGCGGCCGAGAAGGCGCGCCTCGAGATGGTGCGCGACGAGCACGTCCGTCGCACCCAGGACGAGGAGAAGCGCTATCAGATCGCCAAGGACCTCTCCGACAACCTGACCATCGGCTACAACACGTCCGAGGTCATCATGGCGCGTCTGATGCAGACGACCAACGCCAAGGAGCGCGTCTATCAGCAGGCGGTGAGCTTCTTCTCGACCAACGACTCGGTGCTGACGGCGCTCAAGGCCTCGTTCACAGGCATGTTCGGTCTGCACGAGGCGACCGAGACGCTGAACGCCATGAAGGAGGGCGTGTCGAAGAGCCTCGAGACGCTGGCCGAAATCGGCGACAAGGTCCAGGAGTCGGCGGTGCGCGCCGGCTACGGCCCGACGATCCGCGCCGACGCGGTCAAGAAGCTGGTCGACTCGGTCGTCAACTTCCAGGAGCGCTCGACCGAGATCATCGCCGAGATGCGCGACCTCTCGACCAAGAACTCGGCCGAGATCCGCGACGCGGTCGAAGACGGCAAGCGCCGCATCGCCCGGCTGATCGTCGAAGGCAACACGCTCGAAGCCCCGAAGGGCTGAGGCTCGTCGAGCCGGAGGTCGTCCGTCGATCTCCGGCTCCTCGCTTCCGCCCTTCGCGGGCGGGACCGGAACCGCCCGTCCCGGCGCGTCGTCGCCGGGCTTCGGCACGAGGCGCATTCTCCATGACCGATGTCACCGCGACTTCGTCGACCGCGATCCCGCCGCTCGCCGCGCCACCGCCCGTTCCGCAGAAGCTCGACGATCTCATGCTCGCCATGGACGTCGTCGACACGCTGCGGCATCAGGAGAACCTGGCGCTGAAGGAGCTCGACGACGACGTCCGCAAGGCCGAACTCGTCAAGCGGCTGAAGCAGATCTACGCGAGCCAGGGCATCGAGGTGCCGGACTCGATCGTCGAGCAGGGGGTGAAGGCGCTCGAAGAGAGCCGCTTCGTCTACACGCCGGCGCCGCCGAGCCTGTCGCGGACGATGGCCACCATGTGGGTCGAGCGTGGCCGCTGGTCGAAGATCATCGGCGGCGGGCTTCTGGCGCTGGTGATCGTCGGCGGGGCGTTCAACTATTTCGTCCTCGGTCGCTCCGCTCGCGAGGCGGAGGCGGCGCGCATCGAGATCACCCAGACCCTTCCGGCGGCGCTGACCAAGGCGAAGCAGACGGCGCTCGACGAAGCGAAGATCGCCGACGCCAAGGCCAGGGCCACCGAGGTCGCCGGGGTCGGCGAGGCGGCTCTGGCGCGCAAGGACGCGCTGGCCGTCAAGGCCGCCATCACCGATCTCGACGAGCTGACCGCGACGCTGCGCGAGGCCTACGAGGTGCGGATCGTCTCTCGCCAGGGTGTGCGCTCCGGCGTGTTCCGCGTGCCCAACAACAAGCCCGGGGTGCGCAACCACTACCTCGTCGTCGAGGCGATCGGGCCGGACGGGCGGGCGCTCGAGCGGTCGATCACCAGCGAGGAGGATCAGTCGACCTCCAAGGTGACGATGTGGGGCCAGCGCGTGCCGCAGGCGACCTACGACCAGGTGGCGCGCGACAAGCAGGACGACGGCATCATCCAGAATCCGCGTCTCGGCGAGAAGCGTCGCGGCGAGATCGCCGTCCGTTGGGCCATGCCGGTTCAGACCGGCGCCATCACCAAGTGGTGACATCATGATTTCCGGACGCGACGCGCTCCTCCAGATCGAAAACGCCATCGCCGAAGTTCGCGACGACGAGAACCGTCTCGATGCGACGCTGGCCTCGGTCACCAATCAGGCCGAACGGCTGCGCTTCGAACAGGCCGAGGCCTACCGGGCGCTCGCCCGCGTTCGCCTCGACGCCTTCTCCGGCGAGAAGGTGTCCTTCTCGCTCGACCGGGCCGAGCGCGAGGCGCTCAAGGTGCTCGCCGAGAAGCGGGCGGCGCTCGAGGAGATCCAGCAGCGCCGGGCGGAAGCGACCAGATCGTTGAAGAAGGCGCAGGCCGAGCGCCACGGCGTCGCCGGCCGGCTCGAGGACGTGATCGCCCGCATGGACGATCTGCGCGCCGGAACCCAGGAGCGACTGGCGTCGGAGCGCGAGTGGCAGGCGGCGAACGAGAAGGTCGCGGCGGCGGAGGAGGTCGCCCGCAAGGCCGACGCCAAGGCCGACCAGGCCGAGGCGGATCGGGCCGAGAAGGGCAAGCCCTACGAAGCCGACAAGCTCTTCATGTATCTGTGGGCCAACGGCTTCGGCACGTCGAAATATGCGGCCGGGCCGTTCGTCCGCTTCTTCGATCGCAAGGTGGCGAAGGTCTGCGGCTTCATCGAAGCACGGCCGAACTACGCCATGCTGCTGGAGATCCCCTTGCGGCTGCGCGAGCATTCCGATCGCAAGGCGGCGGCGGTCGCCGAGGAAGTGGCGAAGCGCACGGCGATCGAACGCGCCGCGCTGGAGGCCGACGGCATCGTCGCGCTCGAGGCGGAATTCGCCCGGGTCAAGGCGGAGATCGAGGCCGGCAACGCCGGTATCGCCTCGATGCAGGGCGATCTCGCCGCCCTCGACGCCAGCCACGGCGCCCTGGTCGGCGGCGACGATCCCGAGATCGCCCGCGCCATGGAGGGCGTCGCCGAGAGCCTCGCCTCGACCGACATCCAGACGCTGTGGGCCCAGGCCTACGAGACGCGGACGCCCGAGGACGAGAAGATCGTCCAGCACATCCAGGACTACGGCGAAGCGATCGCCCATGCGGAAGCCGAGATCGCCGAGACGCGGGCGACGATCCGCGAGATCGCGCGGCGGCGCGGCGAACTCGAGGAGACCCGCGACCGCTTCCATCGTTCCGGCTACGATCGGCCGGGCGTCACCTTCAACAACGAGTCGATGCTCGGCAACGTCATCGGCGGCATCATCGGCGGCATCATCGCGAGCCCCGAGTTGTGGCGGGTGATCCTCGGCGGCTATCAGGCGCCGCACCGACGCTCCGGCGACACGTTCGGCGGCGGTGGAGGCTGGTGGAGCGGCGGCAACGACGGCGGGTCGTGGGGCGGCGGCGGATCGTCCGGCGGTTTCGGCGGTGACGGCGGCGGCTTCTCCACCGGTGGCGGCTTCGGCGGCGACGGCGGATCGGACACCGGCGGCGGGTTCTGAGAAAGACCGCGGCCGTCGGGTGCGACGAGCCGCCGGCGAATTGCACCGGCCGAGCCGGAAAGCGGCGATAGTCGCCTCTGCACCGGATGTCGGTCGACCCGGATACGCCGCCGGCGGATTTCGCCTGCGGCTCTTTCCGCCCAACGGAGCCGGACCGATCAGGCCTGCAACACCAGCACGACGCCGATCACCAGAAGGGCGATGCCGACGAGTTCGCGTTTCGACGGGCGTTCCTTCATCAGGCTGCGCGACAGCACCTGAGCGAAGAAGATCTCGACCAGACCCAGCGTTCGCACGGCGGCCACCGGCGCGGTGGCGAAGCCGATGAACCAGCATTGCGAGGCGAAGGCGCCGAGGAAGCCGGCGGAGACAGACGGCCGCCACTGGCGGAAGATCTCGGCGAGCACGCGCCGGTCGGCCGCCAGGAGCCACAGGGTGAGCACCGCCGTCTGAATGGCGAGCGAGGCGACGAGCGCGGTCGCGGAGGCGACGAAGAAGTTCTCGGTGCCCGAGGTGAGGATCGCCTTCTTGAAGAACACCGCGGCGATGCCGAAGAAGCCGCCGGCGGCGCTGCCGAGTACGGCGGCGCGGATCATCGCGGCGCGGCCGCCCTCGCCCTCGACGAGCCCGCCTTTCGCCCCCGGTTTCGGCCAAGACATGATCATCACGCCGATGGTCGCGGCGACGATGGCCATGACCACCATCGGGCCGGGGACCTCGTGCAGGAAGGCGATGCCGAAGAGCGCCACCTGGACCGGTTCGGTCTTGGTGTAGGCGATGGTCACCAGGAACGAGCGGTCGCGCATCGCATGCAGCATGCAGGCGGTGGCGGCGATCTGGCCGAGCCCGCCGAGCGTCGCCCAACCCCAGAAGCCGAGACTCGGCGCGGGCGAGGCGCCGGTCGCCGCCACCGCGATCATCAGGAAGAGGATCGAGAAGGGCAGGCCGAAGAGGAAGCGCACGTGGGTGGCGCCGAGGGTGCCGAGGGAGACGGTCAGGCCACGCTGAAGCGCGTTCCTGAGCGACTGCGCGCCGGCGGCGACGATGGTGGAGAAGATCCACAGCGAGGCGAACATCGGAACATCCGAGAGGGAGGAGGAGCCTTCCTACACGAAGCGCCGGGCGTCGTCGCCGTCGCCGGCGCGGGCCAGCCGTGAATCGCGCGACGGCGGCCTCACAATTTCTCGATCTTGGCGCGCGCTTCGGTGAGGATGTCGCGTAGGCGACGGGCCTGCTCCTCGTCGAGGGTGCCGCGGCGCATGCGGGCGTAGAGGGCGGCGCGGAAGTCGCGGATCGCCTCGCCGATCGCCACCTCGCCGATCGGGGCGGCGGCCTCGTCGATCTGGGCGCGGATGCGATCGAGTTCGTCGCGGCTCTCTTCGAGATAGGCGCGGCCGGCGCGGGTGATGGTGTAGAGGCGCTTGAGGCCGCGCGATTCGGAGGTGACGAGGCCGGCGTCCTCGAGCAGCTGCAGCATCGGATAGATGGCGCCCGGGCTCGGCGCATAGGCGCCCTGGAAGCGCTGCTTCAGGTCCTTGATGATGTCGTAGCCGTGGCGTGGTTCTTCGCCGATGAGGCCGAGGACGACGAGGCGCAGCGCACCGGAATCGAAGACGCGACGCCCCCGGCGCCGGGCGAAGGGCCCGCCGCGATGGCGGCCGAAGAAGCCGCCGAAGGGACCGCCGAAGCCGGTCTCCTCGTCGTCGTCCTCACCGCCGCCGGGTCCACAGAAGCGTGACCGCATCTCGTCGAATCGTCCTCGTCTGGTGCGTCCCTCGCGGGCCGCACCATCGATAGCACGCCGTGGGAGCGGAAGGAAAACCGAACGCACGCGCGGCGCCTCCGGCTCATGTGGGCCGGAGGCGCCGCTCGGGGGGCTCGGGGGTGATGCCGGACCGGAGCGTTCCGGTTCGGCGGATCTCGGCCGGATCGCACGAGGTCGATCCGGCCTTCACGCTCACCGTGCGGCTCGGGTGGAGCCGCGTGCGGCGACCTCAGGCGGTCGGGCCGCCGTCGTCCGGCGTCTTCGGCGCTTCCGGGGCGGCGGCGCGTTCGCCGCGGAAGCGATCGTAGACCTCGCGGTCGCGGGCCATGCGCTCGCGGCGGCGGAAGTCGTCGAAGGCCTCTGCCTCCTCTTCGAGCCGGCGCCAGGTCTCGGCGCGGGCCTCGTCGAAGGCGGCGTTGCCGCTCGACCAGCCGCGACGGCGACCGCCGCCGAAGCCGCCGAAACCGCGGAACCCGTGGCGACCACGATGACGTCCGCCGCCGGCGAAATCGGGGCCGAAGCCCTCGCCGGAGCCTTCACCGCGACCGTGACGGCCGTTGCGCATCGCCAGATAGGCGAGGGAGGCGACGCCGAGCGGCGGGAAGAGCCAGAAGGCTCCGCCGACCGCGGCAGCGGCGAGCGGCCAGCGCGGACCACCGTGGCAGCAGCGTCCACGGCCGTGACGGAAGGCTTCCGCGCCGCCGTCGGGCGCCTGATCGGGGGAGAAGCCCGGACCACGGGCATGTTCGGGATGGGGCATGAGAGCACCTCTCTGAGGAATTCGAAACCGACATCTCGTCTTCGAGATATATCGGATGCTTCCTATCTAACATAAGATATATCTTTTTCAAGAAGCATCGTATTAAAGATCGGTAATGCGGTGGGCGGCGGAGGCGCGGCGCGGCGGGCGCAGGTGCTGCGGTGTGGAGAGGCAGGGAGGCGCGAAGTGCACTCGGGGCGACGCATCGAGGGGGACGTCGTCCGCGGACCTGCGAGCGAACGCCACGTCTGCCCGCGAGGCATGGCCTTTCCGCCTCCGATCGGCTAGATCGGGCGCCATGGCCGCACCGTTTCTCACCCTCCGCGACGTCACCCTCACCTTCGGCGGCGCGCCGCTCCTCGACGGCGCCGAAATGATGGTGCACGAGGGCGATCGGCTCTGCCTCGTCGGGCGCAACGGCTCGGGCAAGTCGACGCTCCTGAAGGTCGCCGCCGACATTCTCCAGGCCGACGGCGGCGAGCGCGTCGTGCAGTCGGGCGTCACCGTCCGCTATCTGCCGCAGGAGCCGGATCTCTCGGGTTTCGCCACGACGCTCGCCTATGTCGAAGCGGGCCTCGGCCCCGGTGACGACCCCTATCGGGCGCAGCGCCTGCTCGAGGATCTCGGGCTCCATGGCGACGAGGATCCGAAGACGCTGTCGGGCGGCGAGATCCGCCGCGCCGCCATCGCTCGGGTGCTGGCGCCGGAGCCGGACGTGCTGCTCCTCGACGAACCGACCAACCACCTCGATCTGCCGGCGATCGAGTGGCTGGAAGCGGAGCTGAAGTCGATGAAGTCGGCGCTGGTGCTGATCTCGCACGACCGGCGCTTCCTGGAGACCCTGTCGCGCGCCACCATCTGGCTCGATCGCGGCCGCACCCGGCGGATGGATCGCGGCTTCTCCGCCTTCGAAGCGTGGCGCGACGAATTGCTCGAGCTCGAGGAAAAGGAGCGCCACAAGCTCGATCGCAAGATCGCCATGGAGATGGACTGGCTCCGCTACGGCGTGACGGCGCGGCGCAAGCGCAACCAGCGCCGCCTCGCCGCGCTCGGCACCTTGCGCGACCGCCGCAAGACCGAGCGCCGCGTCCAGGGCGAAGTGAAGATGGGCATCGCCGAGGCGGAGCAGTCCGGCAAGCTGGTCATCGAGGCGAGGAGCGTCGCCAAGGCCTGGGATCGGCCGATCGTCGTCGACTTCTCGCTGCGCGTGGCGCGCGGCGACCGCATCGGCGTCGTCGGGGCGAACGGCGCCGGCAAGTCGACGCTGCTCGGCCTCCTGACGGGCACGCTCGCGCCCGACGCCGGGTCGGTGAAGATCGGCTTCGGCGTCGAGATGGTGACGCTCGATCAGAAGCGCGAAGCGCTCGACCCGAACGCCTCCCTCAAGGAGACGCTGTCGGGCGGCAGCGGCGATCATGTCCGCGTCGGCGCCGAGATGCGCCACGTCGTCTCCTACATGAAAGACTTCCTGTTCCCGCCGGAACAGGCGAACACGCCGGTCGGCGTGCTGTCGGGCGGCGAGCGGGGACGGCTGATGCTGGCGCGGGCGCTGGCCAAGCCGTCGAACCTCATGGTGCTCGACGAGCCGACCAACGATCTCGATCTCGAGACGCTCGACCTGCTCGAGGAGATGCTCGGCGACTACCCCGGCACCGTGCTGGTCGTCTCCCACGACCGCGATTTCCTCGATCGGGTGTGCTCGTCGGTCATCATGTCGGAGGGCAGCGGCCGCTGGGTCGAATATGCCGGCGGCTATTCGGACATGATCGCCCAGCGCGGGGCCGGCGTCGCCGCCCGCAGGGTCGACAAGCCGGAAACTGCGCCGAAGGTGGAGAAATCGGCCTCAGCGCCGGCGCGCGACGAGGCGAAGAAGCGGCGACGGCTCTCCTTCAAGGAGAAGCACGCGCTGGAGACCCTACCGGGCAGGATCGAGGCGTTGCAGAAGGAACTCGGCGAGTTGCACGCCCTCCTCGCCGATCCCGATCTCTATGCGCGCGACCCCAAGCGGTTCGACCGGGTCTCCAAGGCCGTCGACGAGAAGACGCAGGCGCTCTCGGCCGCCGAGGACGAGTGGTTGGCGCTGGAGATGCTCAAGGAAGAGCTGGAAAGCTGAAACGGCGGCGAGGTCGCCCTCGCCGCCGCGAAACTTCGGCGAAGCGCCGGGCCGATCAGAACGCCAGACGCTGGGCGTGGACGACGCCGTCGAGGGCGGCGACCCGAGCCAGCAGTTCGTCCGACACCGGACCGTCGATGGCGATCAGGCAGATCGCGTCCTCGCCCGCCGCCTTGCGGCCGAGGGCGAAGGTGGCGATGTTGGCGCCCGCTTCGCCGAGCAGAGTGCCGAGACGGCCGATGAAGCCCGGCCTGTCCTTGTTGGTGATGTAGAGCATCGAGGGCTGGAACTCGGCGTCCATCTGGATGCCCTTGATCTCGACGATGCGCGGCTTGCCGTCGGCGAAGACGGTGCCGGCGACCGAGCGCTCCTGGCGTTCGGTCTTCACCGTCAGTCGGATCAGGCTGTCGTAGGTGCCGGCCGATTCGCGCCGCACGTCCTCGACGGCGATGCCGCGCTCCTTGGCCATGACCGGGGCGGAGACCATGTTCACCGCGTCGAGCTGCGGCTTCAGCAGGCCGGCGAGCGCCGCCGCGCCGAGGGCGCGGGTGTTCATCTCGGCGACTTCGCCCTCGTACTCGATGCGCGCGCCGACGAGGCCGGTCTCGGTGAGCTGGCCGGCGAAGGAGCCGAGGAGTTCGGCGAGACGGACGAACGGCATCAGCTTCGGCGCCTCTTCCGCCGAAACCGACGGCATGTTGAGGGCATTGGTGACGGCGCCGGTGAGGAGGTAGTCGGAGAGCTGTTCGGCGACCTGCAGGGCGACGTTCTCCTGGGCCTCGTTGGTCGAGGCGCCGAGGTGCGGCGTGCAGACGACGTTGGGGTGGCCGAAGAGCGGGTTGGTGGTGGCCGGTTCCTCGACGAAGACGTCGAAACCGGCGCCGGCGACGTGGCCCGAATCGAGGGCGGCGCGCAGCGCCACTTCGTCGACGAGGCCGCCGCGGGCGCAGTTGACGATGCGCACGCCCTTCTTGCACTTGGCGAGGTTCTCGGCGGAGAGGACGTTGCGGGTCTTCTCGGTGAGCGGCGTGTGGAGCGTGATGAAGTCGGCGCGCTTCAGAAGCTCGTCGAGTTCGACCTTCTCGACGCCGAGCGAGGCGGCGCGCTCGGGCGATAGGAACGGATCGAAGGCGACGACGCGCATCTTCAGGCCGATGCCGCGCTCGGCGACGATGGCGCCGATGTTGCCGCAGCCGATGATGCCGAGCGTCTTGCCGGTGATCTCGACGCCCATGAAGCGGTTCTTCTCCCACTTGCCGGCCTGGGTGGAGGCGTCGGCGGCGGGGATCTCGCGGGCGACCGCGAACATCAGCGCGATGGCGTGCTCGGCGGTGGTGATCGAGTTGCCGAAGGGAGTGTTCTCGACGATGACGCCCTTGGCGGAGGCGGCGGGGATGTCGACGTTGTCGACGCCGATGCCGGCGCGGCCGATGACCTTGAGGCGGGTCGCCTTCTCGAGCAGCTTGGCGGTGACCTTGGTCGCCGAGCGGATGGCGAGGCCGTCGTAGTCGCCGATCACCTCGGCGAGCTTCTCCTTGTCCTTGCCGAGAGCGGGCAGGTAGTCGACCTCGACGCCGCGATCCTTGAAGATCTGGACGGCGGCGGGGGACATCGAGTCGGAAATCAGAACGCGCGGAGCCATGGTGAGGTCCTCGAAGAAGCAGGGGGATCGCGCCGGTGGACCGCGCC
Source organism: Pinisolibacter sp. (assembly GCF_036782435.1). Classification (NCBI taxonomy): domain Bacteria; kingdom Pseudomonadati; phylum Pseudomonadota; class Alphaproteobacteria; order Hyphomicrobiales; family Ancalomicrobiaceae; genus Pinisolibacter; species Pinisolibacter sp. Next base: position 78,608 of record NZ_DAIPZB010000017.1, read on the forward strand.
CTTCGTGGTTCGAGGCCCGCGTTCCGCGGGCACCTCACCATGAAGGACGCTCCGCCCCGTCGGTCGCGAGGCCGGTCCTTCCGATGCCCCGAGCGGATCGGGGCGGGGAGTGGTGGGGACGACGGCACGAGAAACATCGGTTCCCGCGGGTCGTCGAGGAGGTTCCTTCACCCGAGGTGTTCGGCCTGCGCCGAGCCTCGAAGGGCGAAGGAACCGGGCCTCGGGGTCGTCAGGCCGCGGCCTTGGCTTCGGCCAGCGCCCAGTCGAGCCAGGCGGTGAGCGCCTTCACGTCGGCGGTCTCGACGGTGGCGCCGCACCAGATGCGCAGGCCGGCCGGGGCGTCGCGATAGGCGCCGATGTCGTAGGCGACGCCCTCCTTGTCGAGGAGCGAGACGATCGCCTTGGCGACCTTGCCGACCGCTTCGGGGCCCTTGGCGACGACATCGGCGTCGACGATCGACAGGCACACCGAGGTGTTGGAGCGGGTCGCTTCGACCTTCGGCAGGAAGGCGAAGGTCTTCGAGGCGGCCACCCAGTCGGCGATCGCCCTGGTGTTGGCGTCGGCGCGGGCGATGAGGCCCTTCAACGAGCCGACCGACTTCGCCCACTGGAGCGCGTCGACATAGTCCTCGACCGCGATCATCGACGGGGTGTTGATGGTCTCGCCGACGAAGATGCCGTCGATCAGCTTGCCGCCCTTGGTCATGCGGAAGATCTTGGGCAGCGGCCACGCCGGCTTGTAGCTCTCGAGCCGCTCCACCGCGCGCGGGGAGAGGATCAGCATGCCGTGCGCCGCCTCGCCGCCGAGGACCTTCTGCCAGGAGAAGGTGACGACGTCGAGCTTCGACCAGTCGAGGTCCATGGCGAAGGCGGCCGAGGTCGCGTCGCAGAAAGTGAGGCCTTCGCGATCGGCGGCGATCCAGTCGGCGTTCGGGACGCGGACGCCCGAGGTGGTGCCGTTCCAGGTGAAGACGACGTCGCGGGTCTTCGTGTCGACGGCCGAGAGGTCGGGCAGCTCGCCGTAGGGCGCCTTGAAGACGCGCACGTCTTCGAGCTTCAGCTGCTTCTGGACGTCGGTCACCCAGCCTTCGCCGAAGGATTCCCAGGCGAGCATGTCGAGGCCGCGGGCGCCGGCCATCGACCACAGCGCCATCTCGACCGCGCCGGTGTCGGAGGCGGGGACGATGCCGATCTTGTGGTCGGCGGGAACGCCGAGCACGTCGCGGGTGAGATCGATGGCGAGCTGGAGCTTGGCCTTACCCGGCTTGGCGCGATGCGAACGGCCGGTGAGGGCGCCCTTCAGGGCTTCGACGGTCCAACCGGGGCGCTTGGCGCAGGGGCCGGAGGAGAAGTTCGGGCAGGCCGGCTTCGTGGCCGGGCGAGCAGACGTCGTCATATGTGTACCATCCTTTCAGATGGGCGCCCTTCGGTGGGGAGGGGTGTCCCGCCGACGCTCGTAGCGATGGCGGGCGCGGGAATCAACGACGAAGTGGCAGATGGCGAGAATATTTGGTCGCAGGGCGCAGCGGCGCCGTCGCGGAGGCATCGCAAAAGACGAAGGGCGCGGAACCCGCGGTTCCGCGCCCTCGTCGTCCGAACGAAGCGGACCTCAGTACTTGGCGATCACCGGAGCCGAATAGGCGACCTGCTTCGGCTCGACCGGGTTCAGGAGCCAGCGCATGCCGATGCGCAGGTCGTTGGTGGCGAGGTTCTTGAGCTTGAGCCACTCGTTGCAGTTGGTCACGACGCCGCCGGCTTCGTTGCAGCGCAGTTCGCCGGAGCCGACTTTGCCGAGGTTCTTGTAGGAGTAGCCCATTTCGAGCTTGAGGCGCGGGTTGACGTCCCAGCTGACGCCGGTGTGCAGCGCCCAGGCGACGTTCCACTTGCTCGAGGAACCGAGCACACCGTCGGCATAGGTGCCGAAGGCCGGGAAGGAGGTGTGCTGATAGACGTTGCCCATCTTGTTGTAGGCCATGCCGACACCGGCGCCGACGTAGGGCGTCAGGCCGTTGTAGTTGCCGAGATCGACATAGCCGTTGGCCAGGATGACGGTCGAGGTGAGGTCGCCGTCGTAATAGGGATAGGCGGTGTCGCCGGCGCCGCGCGGGTAGGCGGCATTGGCGCGGAAGCGGGTGCTCGACCGATACTCGGCGGTGATGTCGCCGCGCAGGTAGTCGGTGAACTGGTAGCCGACACCGGCGCCGATGAAGGGCGTGTCGTTGATGTCGCGAGCGAGCCACGAGGCGGCCGGGTTGGCGTCGATGCCGGCCGATCCGGTCGACGAGAACTTCGGCACGGTGTTGATGCCGATGCCGACGTCGCCGCGCAGATACCAGCCGCCGGAAGATCCGACTTCGGCGATCGGCTGCACCACGGACGGAGCCCGGAAGGGACCGCCCATGTCGGCCGCTTGCGCGACCGCCGGGAGGCCGAGGACGGCCGCAGCGGCCATCAGGTGAATCGAGATCCTGGTCATGGGTTCAATCCCGTCTGCTGTCGTCGGATCACCGAAGCGATCCCCGTCTACTCGAATGGCTCGTGCCGATCTGAGCACGATCGTGGTTAATTTCCGGTAAAGCTCCCGTCGACTTCGACACATCGCGCTAACCATGCCGAGATCACGAGATGGGGCACGAAGAGGCACGTCCTTTCCTACCGAACATCCGAACCGCCCCCCGTTCGATACTTCGGCGGCTCAATAGACGAAGTAACGCAGGCCGATCCGCGCCTGATGGAAGCCGGAGTTCTTGAGTTCGACGGTGGCCGGTACGACACCGCCGGCGCCGGTCTGGGCCATCGTTCCGGTCGCCCCCTCGGAGAGCCAGAGGTAGCGATAACCCGCGTCGAGCTGCAGGCCGGAGCCGAGATCGACGGTCAGGCCCGCCATCGCCGCGAAGGTCGGAGACCACTTGACGTGGGTGTTCGCCACGGTGGTGACGGTCGCGGCGGTGGTGGTGTCGGTGTAGGTGAAGGCCCCACCGGTGCGCATGCGCGACACGCCGACGCCGCCGCCGACGTAGGGGGAGAAGCCCCACCAGTTGCCGAGGTCGACGTAGGCGTTGGCCAGCATCGGCACGACCGTGCCGTCGAATTTGCGATCGACGGTGCAGGTGTCGACGGCGAAGCAGCCGACCGAGCCGATGCGATGCTTCAGGCCGTAGGAAGAGATCTGATCGACGGTGAGGTCGGCCCTGAACCACTCGTTGAACTTGTAGCCGAAGCCGCCGCCGTAGACGAAGGAGCCGTCACGGCCGACGTCGGAGAAGGGCGTGGCGCCCATGGTCATCGACGGCGCGGTGGCGCGGGAGAAGCCGATGTCGCCGCGCAGGTACCAACCGGTCCCGATCTCCTCTTCCTGCGGACCGCGCTCGGAGACGACCACCGGGCCGCGCCCCCAAGGCATGTCGGCGGCGAAGGCCACACCCGGAGCGGTGACGGCGAGACAGGCGAGAATGAGAGATCGGACGTGGCGCATGGCGATGTTCCCACTCGAAACACGTCGATCGACCGAAGATGTCGACCGGAACGAGGAGACCATCGCAGGGAAACATTAAGCGTCGCTTAACCGTATTCTTTAACCACGAAAAACATGCTCAACGAAATCTTAAACGGGCCGGGCGCCGTCCGGTCGGCGCCGAGCCTCGGGCGCCCGGCATAGTATGGTGCCGGGCGAGGGACGGTCGGGGGAGGGGGTGGCTCAGGCGGTGACGCGGCCGAGAGTGCCGACGATCTCGGCGACCACGTCGCGCAGCAGGTCGGCGTCGTCGGCTTCACCCATGACGCGGATCAGCGGTTCGGTGCCGGAGGCGCGGATCACCAGGCGGCCCGAACCGGCGAGACGAGCCTCACCCGAGCGGATGGCGGCCTTGACGGTCTCGTCGTCGAGGGGGCGGCCGCCGCGGATGCGGACGTTCTCGAGGATCTGCGGCACCGGGTCGAAGCGGTGGCAGATCTCGGAAACCGGCTTTTCGGAGCGCTTGACCACCGAGAGAAGCTGCAGAGCGGCGACCAGGCCGTCGCCGGTGGTGGAATGGTCGGACAGCACGATGTGGCCGGACTGCTCGCCGCCGACGTTGTAGCCGCCGGAGCGCATCTCCTCGACGACGTAGCGGTCGCCGACCCTGGTGCGGACGAGGTCGATGCCGAGGCCGGCGAGACGGCGCTCCAGGCCGAGATTCGACATCACGGTGGCGACGACGCCGGGGCGCGACAGCAGGCCGTCGCTCGCGTAGCTCTCGGCCACCACCGCCATCAGCTGGTCGCCGTCGACGATCCGGCCCTTCTCGTCGACGATGATGACGCGATCGGCGTCGCCGTCGAGCGCGATACCGATGTCGGCGCGCACCTCGTGGACCTTCTTCTGCAACACCGCCGGTGCGGTCGAGCCGCAGTCGCGGTTGATGTTGTAGCCGTCCGGCTCGACGCCGACGCGGATCACCTCGGCGCCCAGTTCCCACAGGGCCTGGGGCGCGACGCGATAGGCGGCGCCGTTGCCGCAGTCGACGACGACGCGCAGGCCGGAGAGCGACATGTTCTTCGGCAGGGTGCGCTTGGCGAATTCGATGTAGCGGTCGTCGACGCCGTCGATGCGCTTGGCGCGGCCGAGGTCGGCGCTCTCGGCGAGGCGCTCGGTGAGGTCCTCGTCGATCAGGCGCTCGATCTCGAGTTCGATCTCGTCGGAGAGCTTGTAGCCGTCCGGTCCGAAGATCTTGATGCCGTTGTCCTGATAGGCGTTGTGCGAGGCGGAGATCATGACGCCGAAATCGCAGCGCAGGGAGCGCGTCAGCATCGCCACGGCGGGGGTCGGGATCGGACCGGTCATGAACACGTCGACGCCGACGGCGGTGAAGCCGGCGACCATCGCCATCTCGATCATGTAGCCGGAGAGGCGGGTGTCCTTGCCGATGACGACGCGGTGGCGGTGGCCGCCCCGGCGGAAGGCGAGGCCGACGCTCATCGCCACCTTCATGGCGATGTCGGGGGTGATCGGCCACTTGTTGGCGCGTCCGCGAATGCCGTCGGTTCCGAAATATTTCCGCGCCATCGTGCGTCGGTCCCCTGCTTCCACCGCTCCGGCCGCCGCCACGGCCACGCGGGTCTCTCCGTCGTTCGGCGATCCCTATAGCACCGCCGCGGCGAGAAGGCGAAGCCGGACGACGAAGAACCCGCCCGCGGGGCGCGGGCGGGCGGGTTCTCGTCGCGCGGATCGGTCGCTCAGACGTGTTCGGCCGCCTCGCCGGCGGCGGTGGCTTCGGCGAGCGCCTCGGCCTCGCCCTTCAGGCCGTTGAAGAAGGCGTTGAGGATCACCGCGACGATCGAGGCGAGCAGGATGCCGGACTCGAGCAACGGCGAGATCGCCTTGGGCATGTGTTCGAAGAACTTCGGCGCCACCAACGGGATCATGCCGAAGCCGATCGAGATGGCGACGATCAGCAGGTTGTTGCGCTGAACCTTGAAGTCGACGTCGGCGAGGATGCGGATGCCGGTCGCCGCCACCATGCCGAACATGCACAGGCCGGCGCCGCCGAGCACGAACTGCGGCACCGATTCGACCAGCGCCGACAGTTTCGGCATCAGGCCGAGCGCCAGCATGATGAAGCCGCCGGCCACCGCCACCCAACGGGAGCGGACGCCGGTGACGCCGACGAGACCGACGTTCTGCGAGAAGGAGGTGTAGGGGAAGGTGTTGAAGACGCCGCCGATGAAGGTGCCGAGACCATCGGCGCGCAGGCCCTTGGTCAGGCGGGCGGGATCGACCTTCGTGCCGGTCATCTCGCCGAGTGCCAGGAACATGCCGGTCGATTCGATCATCACCACGATCATCACCAGGCACATGGTGACGATGGCGCCGATGTCGAAGACGGGCATGCCGAACTGGAAGGGCGTGATGATGCCGAACCACGGTGCCGCCGCGACCTTGGCGAAATGCATCTGGCCGAGGAGTGCCGCGACCGCGCATCCGACGACGATGCCGATCAGCACGGCGATGTTGGCGACGAAGCCCTTGCCCCACTTGGTCACCGCCAGGATCACCACGAGCACGAAGAGCGCCATGCCGAGATAGAGCGGCGAGCCGAAATTGGGGTTGCCGATGCCGCCGGCCGCCCAGTTGACGCCGACGCGCATCAACGAGATGCCGATCACGGTGATGATCGTGCCGGTGACCACCGGCGGGAAGAGCGGCAGCAATCTGCTCACGAAAGGTGCGATCAGCACACCGAAGAGGCCGGAGACCATGACCGATCCGTAGATCGCCAGGAGGCCAAGTTCCGGGTTGGTGCCGATGGCGATCATCGGGCCGACGGCGGCGAAGGTGACGCCCATCATGACGGGCAGGCGGATGCCGACGCCCGGCGCGCCCCAGGCCTGCAACAGGGTGACGAGGCCGCCGGCGAAGAGATCGGCGCTGATCAGCATCGCCACCTGTTCCGGCGGCAGTTTCAGGGCGCGACCGACGATCAGAGGCACCGCCACCGCGCCGGCGTACATCACCAGCACGTGTTGCAGGCCGAGCGCCGACAGGCGAGGCAGCGGCAGCCGTTCGTCGACGGCGGAAATCTGGTCCGACATGTGTTCTTGTCCCCCCGCATCGGGTTCGGCGAGCCCGCCTTCGGGTTCGCACGCCCGTTCCTGCATGCAAGGGCGAGTCCAGTCGCCGCGCAAGTGATTTTCCGGATCGGCGTCGCCGATCGCACGGAATTTCGGCGTGCGAACGCGCTGTGGGGGAAATGTCGCGGCGGCGACGGTGTCGGGGGAAGAAGAGCGTCGTTCGCTGCCTACGGGCGGTGAGGGGGCGTCCGGTGAGGGAGCGATCGCGTCGAAGCCGGTGCGCGATGGTTCGAGGCCGGCCTGTGGCCGGCACCTCACCATGAAGCATGGGAGACCGGGCGGTGAGCGCAGACGCTTCGTGGTGAGGTGCCGGGCGAAGCGGGGCCTTGTAACTCGAGCTCACCACGATCGGTCAAGCTGCCCGATGCGGTGTCGGGTGGGCGGCCGCGCGGGCCGAGGGTTCGTTCGGCGGATACGAAGACGCCCGCGAGGTCGTCGCGGGCGTCGGGGGTCGTCGATCGTCGTGCGATCCGCTCAGCTCGGCTGCGGCACCGGGCCGCCTTCCGGTTCGCCGCCGTCGGGCGCGCGCTTGGAGCCGGCCGGGGGGACGGCCGAGGAGCGGGAGGGCGCGGCGGTCTCGCCGTCGCCGCCGTCGCGGCGCGGCGGGTTGCCGGCGAGCAGATCCTTGATCTCGTCGCCGGTGAGCGTCTCGTATTCGAGCAGCGCTTCGGCGAGCCTGATGTGCTCGTCGTGGCGCTCGGTGAGGATGCGCTTGGCCTCCTCGTAGGCCTCTTCGATGAGACGACGGACCTCGCGGTCGATCTTCTGGGCGGTGGCCTCGGAGACGTTCTGCTGGCGGCCCATCGACATGCCGAGGAAGACCTCGTCCTGGTTCTCGCCATAGGCGACGAGGCCGAGCTCGTCGGAAAAGCCCATGCGAGTGACCATGGCGCGGGCCATCTTGGTCGCCTGATCGATGTCGCCGACGGCGCCGGAGGTGATGTTCTCCTTGCCGAAGACGATCTCCTCGGCGACGCGGCCGCCCATGGCGACGGCGAGATGCGAGGTGTATTCCTTGTACTTCATCGAATAGCGGTCGCCCTCGGGCAGGAACTTGACCATGCCGAGCGCGCGGCCGCGCGGGATGATCGTCGCCTTGTGGACGGGCAGGCCCGCCGGCACGGTGAGGCCGACGATGGCGTGACCGGCCTCGTGATAGGCGGTGAGCCGCTTCTCCTCCTCCGACATGGCCATCGACTTGCGCTCGGCGCCCATCATGACCTTGTCCTTGGCGTCCTCGAACTCGGCCATCGTGACGAGGCGCTTGTTGCGCCGCGCCGCGAGCAGGGCCGCCTCGTTGACGAGGTTCATCAGGTCGGCGCCGGAGAAGCCGGGGGTGCCGCGGGCGAGGATGCGCAGGTCGACGTCGGGGGCGACCGGGACCTTGCGGACGTGGACCTTGAGGATCTTCTCGCGGCCGTTGACGTCCGGGTTGGGCACGGTGATCTGGCGATCGAAGCGGCCGGGGCGCAGCAGCGCCGGGTCGAGCACGTCGGGCCGGTTGGTGGCGGCGATGATGATGATGCCTTCGTTCTGCTCGAAGCCGTCCATCTCGACGAGCAGCTGGTTCAGCGTCTGCTCGCGCTCGTCGTTGCCGCCGCCGAGGCCGGCGCCGCGATGGCGGCCGACCGCGTCGATCTCGTCGATGAAGATGATGCAGGGGGCGTTCTTCTTG
>NZ_DAIPZB010000018.1:0-21721 GCF_036782435.1 Pinisolibacter sp.
GATACCACTTTGCCATCCTGCCCGACCGCCTGTCACGATCGTCGATCCACGGCGCCTGCCGATGCGCCGTGCCCCCCTCCCTGTCCCTCCCTCTCCGAGGGGGAGAGGACGACGGGGCGAAGATCGAGGCGATCGCTCCTTCGACGGTTGCGACAGACCGGGTTCGCGAAGGTCGATGGGCGGTTCCACGTGCGTTCCCTCCCCCCTCGTGGGGGAGGGACAGGGAGGGGGGCACGGCGCATCGGGACGACGACCGCCCGACGCTCGCGCCCCCCCTCGCGTCCTCAGAACACCGGGATGATCTCGTCCATGTCGACCTGGAGGATCTCCTGGCCGGAGATACCGACCTCCGGGATCGCCGGGAAGGGAATGTCGTACTTGTCGAGCACGCCCTTCAGGTTGAGCATCGCCTTCTTCCAGTTCTCCTTCTTCGCCTCGTAGTCGGGGATGTGGAAGCCGGCGCCGCGCGCCACCGCCTCGCACTTCCTCTGCACTTCGATGAAGTCGGCCGGGATGTCCCAGAACTCCTCCGGCGGCTCGAACAGCACGGCGGAGAGGAAGAGGTAGCCGGCGCGGATCTGCTTGGTGATGATCGCGGCGTCTTCCTTGGCGAGCTTCGGATAGTCGCGCTCCATCACCGCCATGCAGATCGCCATGTGGCGACCCTCGTCGCGGCCGATGTTGCGGAACGCCTCCTTGAACACCGGCTCGGTGCAGCCCGCCGCCATCTGGTGGAAGATGGTCGCCGCCGCGATCTCGCCCATCAGGAACGACGAGAACAGCACCGCCAGCGAATACTTCGGCACCGCCTTCTTGTAGCCGTTCCAGTAGCGGCCGCCGTTGTAGTAGAGCCACTGGGCGTTGCGCTTGGCCTTGCGGCCGAGCTCGGTCTTCGGCTCGTGCTCGAGCGGCGACGGCGAGCCGAGCAGCTTGGTGATGGCGAGGCCGCACATCTGCTCGTGGTTCTGCTCGTCACGGGTGACCGAGAAGAAGCAGCGGCGCACCGCGTCCTCCTCGTGGACCTCGTAGGTCTTGATCAGCGCCTCGGCGAAGACCGGCGGAGCGGAGGCGTCGAACACCGAGAGGATCGTCCACCAGTAGGCGATCGCCTCGCGCTCTTCCCAGGTGTAGCTCTCGACGTCGAACGTGTCCCACGGCAGCGCCTTGGGGTCCCACTGCTCGCGCACCGAGGCGTCCCAGACTTCTTCGAGCTTGGCGGTCTTGTTGTGCCAGGAGAGCGGATAGACGTTGGGCTGCTCGGTCGGCGGCGGCAGATCCTGCGTGAGGGCGAGCTTGGTGGGACCGGACATCGGAGTCCTCCGAACTTGAGACGTTGTTCGTCGCTTGGGCGTGGCGTCCCGACATCGATCGGGTCCGCGGCGTTTCCTCGGCGTTCCGCCGTTCGAACCGATTGAACGGCTCGTCGAGGGAGTCATACGTGATACGTTTCGTCGCATCAACCGACGAATTTTGTATCACTTCGGAAAGTTCGTGATACGAACAGAATTACGATGGCGAACAAGTGCGGGCGGGTGACGCTTGCCGGCGCTTCTGCTACCGAGGATACCGTCGCCACGACACGGCGGGCGCCACGCCCGTCCCACCGGAGGCTTCGAACGAGACGTCCATGCCACCTCCCGACCGCCTCGATCCGGCGATCGACGCCCTTGCCGAGCGTCTGCGCCCCGACGCCAAGTCGCTGATCGTGTCGCTCTACGGCGACGCGGTGGCGCCGCACGGCGGCGTCATCTGGCTCGGCAGTCTGGTCGATCTGGTCGAACCCTTCGGCCTCAACGACCGGGTGGTGCGCACCTCGGTCTTCCGCCTTTCCAAGGAGGGCTGGCTCGGCTCCACCCAGGTCGGCCGCCGCTCCGCCTATGGCCTGACCGAAAGCGGTCGCCGCCGCTTCGAGGCCGCCGACCGCATCATCTACGCCGGCCGCGCCGCGCCCTGGGGCGGGCGCTGGACGGTCGTCTTCACCGGCCTCGTCGAGGGCGAGGCGCGCGAAGCGCTGCGCAAGGATCTCGCCTGGCAGGGCTTCGGCCAGTTGCTCCCCGGCGTCATGATCCATCCCGAGCCCGACGAGGCGTCGCTGCGACAGGCGCTCGCCGACGCCGTCGCCGACGACGGCGCCGTGGTCATGCGGGCGACCGGTGAGGACTGGGCGCGACCCGAGGCGCTGCGCGATCTCGTCGCCCGCGCCTGGGACCTCGCCGCTCTGGCCGCCGGCTACGCCAACTTCCTCGATGCTTTCCGGCCGTTTCTGGCCCGGATCGAGCGTGCCGAGCCGAGCCCGCGCGAGGCCTTCCGCCTCCGCATCCTGCTGGTCCACGCCTGGCGACGCGCCATCCTGCGCGATCCGCTCTTGCCCGAGGAACTGCTTCCCGCCGATTGGCCGGGTGCCGCCGCTCGCCTCCTGGTGCGCAACCTCTACCGCACGCTGCGCGCCCCCGCCGAGGCCCACCTCGCCCGCACCATGCTCACCCCCGACGGCCCCATCGGCCAGCCCGCGGCGAGCTGGTGGGGACGCTTCGGCGGCCTGGGCGAGGAGGCGTAGGGTGCGGTGAGCGAAAGCGAACTGCACCGCTCTCCACGCTCGCCCACACCGACATGTCATCGTGTCCAAAACAGGTGCACCTCGTTTCGCGAGGCTACACCCTACGAACCCGGCCGCGCTTCGCCCGATCTATTCGCCGAAGCAGCCGGGAATATCAGCCACGCCGGCCCAATCCTCCGCGACGATCCCCTCACGAACGGCGCGATGGAACGTCGAATATGGCCAGTCCGCTACCCGTCGAACCAGACGATGCTTCATCGGATTGATGTGGCAGTAATCGACATGACGACCGAAATCGTCGTCGTCACGGACCCGATGCTCCCAGAAACGCCGTTGCCACAGCGCACGCTCCCCCTCGCGTCGCCCGACGGCGACCTCTCGGCCGAACCGCGTCAACATCCGTGTGAAGCCGCCCTTGATCAATGACCAGCGGGTGGAGAAATCCCCATCGTCCTCCGGCAGTGTCCAGACGGCATGAATGTGGTCCGGCAAGACGACCATCGCATCGACACGGAAGGGTCGCCGGCGCCGGACATCACCGAAGATGCGCCGCAAAAGATCGACTTCTTCGACGAGAAGTCGGCTGCGGCGATCGGCGAGGGTGACCGTGAAGAACCAAGTACCCCCCGTCACCCGCGGGCGTCTGTATTCGGGCACGATCCGGTCCCTCTGGCGATGGCACTCGGGCGATCATCGACGAAGAAGAGGCGCATTACAACCGGCGATGGTGGATCGATCCGTGTCGCACCGAGCCACAGGTGATCGCGGATGCCGTCTCGCACATCCCCCGGCACGCCGGTGGTGCACCTCGCTTCGCTCGGCACACCCTACGAGCACGGCCTCACCCCACCGCGGCCCGCGACCCTTCGGCGATCAGCGTCGTCAACAGGCCGGCATATTGCTCGCGGGTCATGCCCTTCGACGGTTTGAACCACATGAAGCTCCAGTTCATCATGCCGAACAGCGACATGGTGACCGGCTTCACCAGTTCCGGGCGCTCGGAGAGCGCCGGGTTGACCTCGAGGATCGCCTCCTTGGCGTGAACGACGAGTTCGCGTTCCATCGCCTTGAGTTCGTCCTGCGCCTCCTTCGGCAGCCGGCTCATCTCGTTGATCTGGATGACGTGCTCGTGGTCGGCGTCGCGATAGGCCTCGAGCAGGGCGCGCACCAGCGCCTCCAGCCGGACCCGCGGCTCGCCCTCGACCGATCGCGCCTCTCGCACCACGTCGACCAACTCCTGGAGATGGGCGCGGATGATGTCCGAGAGCAGCGCTTCCTTGTTCTCGTAGTAGTGATAGAGCAGCGCCTTCGACGTGCCGCAGGCCTTGGCGATGTCGGTGAGCGACGTGCCGTCGTAGCCGGCGCGCGCGAAGAGCTCGGCCGACTTCTTCAGGATCGTCTCACGCTTGGCGTCGTAATCCGCCGCCCTCGGTCTCGCCACCCTCGCCCCCTCACCCCTTCGGCCGCTGATCGAACACCCGCTTCGCCTTGCCGAGCGAGCGTTCGAGGAAGCCCGGCGGCACCACCTGCACCTTGGCCGAGATGCCGATCGTGTCCTTGATGAACCGCGACAACCGCTTGCCCGATTCCGCCACGACGTCCGGGTAATCGGATTCCGGCCGGATTTCCACCTCGACCGTCATCAGATCCATGCGACCGTCACGGGTGAGCAGGATGCGGTAGTGCCCGGCGAGCGCCGGCACCTTGAGCAGCAGCTCCTCGATCTGGGTCGGGAAGACGTTGACGCCGCGCACGATCATCATGTCGTCGGAGCGCCCGGTGACCTTCTCCATCCGCCGCATCGACCGCGCCGAGCCGGGCATGAGCCGCGTCAGGTCGCGGGTGCGATAGCGGATGATCGGCAGCGCCTCCTTGGTCAGCGAGGTGAAGACGAGTTCGCCCTTCTCGCCGTCCGGCAGCACCGCGCCGGTCGCGGGATCGATCACCTCCGGATAGAAGTGGTCCTCCCAGATGTGCAGCCCGTCCTTGGTCTCGACGCACTCCTGCGCGACGCCCGGCCCCATCACCTCGGAGAGGCCGTAGATGTCGACCGCATGCATGTCGAAGGCGTTCTCGATCTCGCGGCGCATCGCCTCGGTCCACGGCTCGGCGCCGAAGATGCCGACGGCGAGCGACGACTCGCGCGGGTCGAGACCCTGATTGCGGAACTCGTCGAGGATGGCGAGCATGTAGGACGGCGTCACCATGATGACGTCCGGCGAGAAGTCGTTGATCAGTTGCACCTGGCGTTCGGTCATGCCGCCGGAGACCGGGATCACCGTGGCCCCGAGCTTCTCGGCGCCGTAGTGCGCGCCGAGACCGCCGGTGAAGAGACCGTAGCCGTAGGAGACGTGCACCTTCATCCCCGGCCGGCCGCCCGCGGCGCGGATCGAGCGCGCCACCACGCTCGCCCACGTGTCGATGTCCTTCAGCGTGTAGCCGACGACGGTGGGCTTGCCGGTCGTCCCCGACGACCCGTGGACACGGGCGATCTTCTCCTGCGGCACGGCGAACATGCCGAAAGGATAGGCGTCGCGCAGATCGGCCTTGGTGGTGAAGGGGAACTTCGCCAGATCGGAGAGCTGCTTGAAGTCGTCCGGATGGGCGCCCACGGCATCGAACTTCTTCCGATAGGTCTCGACGTTGTCGTAGGCGTGCCTGAGCGACCACGCCATGCGTTCGGTCTGCAGCGCCGTGATCTCGTCGCGGGAAGCGATTTCGATCGGGTCGAGGGACTTGCGGTCCGGGGTGAGGTCCAACATGGGAGTTCCTCCTGAACGTCGTTCTCGTCGCACCTCGCGGGTCTTTCGCCCGTTCGAGGGTCGCCCACGCGGGCGGAAAGCTCTTCGGGTTCAGCCTTGCGCCACCGCCTCCGGCGGCAGGAAGGTACCCTTGATGGTGCGGGAGAGCCCGCGGAATTCGGCGATCGTCTTGCCCGTCTCGTCGGTGACGGTGATGTCGTAGACGCCGGAGCGCCCGGCCCGCTGGCGCTCGACGCACACCGCCTCCAGCACCTGACCCTCGCGCGCCGGCGCGACGAAGGTGATCGAGCAGTGCTGCGCCACCGCCCGGTCGTTGCGGCTGTTGCAGCCGTAGGCGAAGGCGGTGTCGGCGAGCGTGAAGATGTAGCCGCCGTGGCAGATGTGATGGCCGTTGACCATCGTCGGGCCGATCGTCATGGCGAGCCGCGCCCGCCCCGGCCCGACCTCGATGAGGCGGATGCCGAGCGCCTGCGCCGCCTTGTCGTCGGCCCACATCAGATCGGCACAGGTCCGCGCCAGAGTGTCAGCGTCCATCGTCTCGGCCCTTCCGCCCGGTGAATACCGGCTTGCGCTTCTCCTTGAAGGCGGCGACGCCCTCGGCGTAGTCCGGCGTCGCACCGGCGGCGCGCTGCAGATCGCGCTCGAGATCGAGCTGCGCGTCGAAGGAATTGGTGGAGGAGACGAGCAACGCCTGTTTGGTCAGCGCCAACCCCTGCGTCGGAGCGTCCGCCAGACGCGCCGCCAGCGCCCGCGCCTCGGCGTCGAGATCGGCGTCGTCGACCGCCTTCCAGATCATGCCCCAGGCTTCCGCCTTCTCCGCCGCGATCGGCTCGGCAGTGAGCGCCAACCCCTTGGCGCGCGCCTCGCCGACGAGCCGCGGCAGCGTCCAGGTGCCGCCCGAATCCGGCACGAGGCCGATCTTGGCGAAGGCCTGGACGAAGGAGGCGGACTTCGCCGCCAGAACGATGTCGCAGGCGAGTGCGATGTTGGCCCCCGCCCCCGCCGCGACGCCGTTCACGACGCACACCACCGGCTTCGGCATCGACTTGATCAGGCGGACGAGCGGGTTGTAGCGCAGCTCCAGCGACTCCCCGAGGTCCGGCCGCGCCGAACCAGGGGCGACCGCCCGATCGGAGAGGTCCTGGCCCGCACAGAAGCCGCGCCCCGCTCCGGTGATGAGCACGGCGCGCACGCCCTCGTCGGCGGCGATCGCCTCGAGCGCTTCGCGCAACGCCGCGTGCATCGCCACGGTGAAGGAATTCAGCCGCTCCGGCCGATTGAGCACCACCCGCGCCACCGCGCCGAGGCGCTCGACCAGGATGGGTGTTTCGACGGCGGCGTCGTTCGTCTCGGACATCGTCACTCCCTCCGTCGCGACCCGTTCCCGGCCGTCGACCCTCTCGGTTTTATAGTTGACCGACCGGTTGGTCAATATATACTCCCCATCGACGAGAGACCCCGGCGACGTCCGACCGAAGAGGCCGGCGGCGCACGAGAAGGCCTCCGTTCCGGGAGGAAGATCATGCACGGCCGTGCCCTGCGTCGCGAGTGGCGGCGTGCGGTCTCCGTGCCGTCGTTCGCCATCGCAACATGGCGTCGACCACCGCTCCCGACATCGCCCCATCGCCGCGCCGCCCCCGATCCGGGCGACGCGCTCCCGCACGACGTTTCGAGGCATCCCGATGGCCGACCTGCCGCTTCTCCGCTCCTATGCCCTCGATCGCTGGTTCGAGGCCGCCGGTTCCGCGCCGGAGGTCTTCTCCGCGGTGACCGGCGAGGCGATCGCCCGCGTCTCCTCCGCCGGCCTCGACGTCGGCGCCATGGCCGCGCACGCCCGCCGCGTCGGTGGTCCGGCGCTGCGCCGCCTCACCTTCCACGAGCGCGCCGGTCTCCTGAAGAAGCTCGCCCTCCATCTCGGTGAGCACAAGGCGGCGCTCTATGCGCTCTCCACCGACACCGGCGCGACCAGGACCGATAGTTGGATCGACATCGACGGCGGCATCGCCACGCTCTTCGTCTACGCCTCCAAGGGCCGCCGCGAGCTGCCGGCCTCGACCTTCCTGCTCGACGGCGCGGTCGAGGGCCTGTCGAAGCGCGGCAGCTTCGTCGGCCGCCACGTCTTCACCTCGCTCAGAGGCGTCGCTGTCCACATCAACGCCTTCAACTTCCCCGTCTGGGGCCTGCTCGAGAAGCTCGGCCCGTCGATCCTCGCCGGCGTGCCGGTGATCGCCAAGCCGGCGACCGCCACCGCACCGCTCGCCGAAGGGCTGGCGAAGCTGATCGTCGCGAGCGGCATCCTGCCGCCCGGCGCCTTCCAGTTCGTCTCCGGTTCGGTCCACGACCTCTTCGACCATCTGAGCGGCCAGGACGTCGTCTCCTTCACCGGCTCGGCCGCCACCGCCGCCACGCTGCAGCGCTACCCGAAGATCGCCGAGAACGCGGTGCGCTTCGTCGCCGAGCGCGACAGCCTCAACGCCTCGATCCTCGGCCCCGACGCGGTCCCCGGCACGCCGGAGTTCGACCTCTTCGTCAAGGCCGTGGTCACCGAGATGACGGTCAAGGCCGGACAGAAGTGCACCGCCATCCGCCGCGCCCTGGTGCCGGAAGCGCTGATCGAGCCGGTCGGCGACGCGATTTCGGCGAAGCTCGCCGAGGTCCGCATCGGCCATCCCGGCCTCGAGACGACCAGGATGGGCGCGCTGGCAAGCCTCGCGCAGCGCCGCGACGTCCTCGCCCAGGTCGAGAAGCTCAAGGCCGAAGCCGACGTGATCTGCGGCGAGACCACGCCGAACGTCGACGGTGCCGACGCCGAGAAGGGCGCCTTCCTCGCCCCCATCCTCTTGCGCGCCCGCGACGCCGCTTCGGCCCACCGCATCCACGAAGTCGAGGCCTTCGGCCCGGTGTCGACGCTCATGGGCTATCGCGATCTCGACGACGCGATCGAGCTGGCCCATCGCGGCGAAGGCTCGCTCGTCGCCTCGCTCGTCACCTACGACCGAGAAGTCGCGCGCGACGTGGTGCTCGGCATCGCCGCTTCGCACGGCCGCATCCTGGTGCTCGACCGCGACTGCGCCCGCGAATCGACCGGCCACGGCTCGCCGCTGCCGCAGCTCGTCCACGGCGGCCCCGGTCGGGCCGGCGGCGGCGAGGAGATGGGCGGCGTCCGCGGCGTCCACCACTACATGCAGCGCACCGCCCTCCAGGGCTCGCCCGCCATGCTGACCGCCATCGGCGGCTCGTGGATCAAGGGCACCCCCGAGATCATCGGCGAGGTCCACCCGTTCCGCCTCACCTTCGACGAACTCGAACTCGGCCGGACGTTCCGCTCGCCGCCGCGGGTGGTGACGCTCGAGGACATCGAGCACTTCGCCCATTTCACCGGCGACACCTTCTACGCCCACATGGACGAGGAGGCGGTGAAGGGCCATCCCTTCTTCCCTGGCCGCGTCGCCCACGGCTACCTGCTCCTCGCCTTCGCCGCCGGTCTCTTCGTCGAGCCGGCGCGCGGGCCCGTGCTCGCCAACTACGGCCTCGACGAGCTTCGCTTCCTCAAGCCCGTCCAGCCGGGCGAGGCGATCGAGGTGCGCCTCACGGTCAAGTCGAAGAACCCGCGCAACGCCGACTACGGCGAAGTGCGCTGGGACGTCGAGATCACGAGCGGAGGCGAGACCTGTGCCACCTACGACCTCCTGACCATGAACGCCCACACCGCCTGACCGGCGTCCCGCCCACGATCCGACGACCCGCCTCACCCCGGGAGCGAGAACCGCTCCCGGGGTGAGGTCGTTTCGCATTTGCACAATCATGAGAAAGGGACGGGGCCCGTCGAATTCTGCATGACATGGTGATTTCTCACGCTCCTCGCCCGAGGAGACGCCACGTCATCGCGAGAATTTCACGTTGAGAGTCAAGGCGAGAACATGGCGAGACCGATCGGAAGATGGCGAGAATGCGCACCGATCCATGCGGATTGCGCATGACGGAATCCCATCCTCGAGACTTCTGATTTGCTGCATCGCAAACTAGATTGAGATCGAAATGAATTTCATCGATGCCGGAAATTGCGGCACGAAGACATGAAAGGTCACTCCATGCCCCTCACCCGTTTTGCCCGTACGATCGGCTCCAGCCTGCGTCGCTACCACCTCTATCACCGCACCATCGCCGAGCTGAACTCGCTCGGCGACCGTGAACTCGCCGACCTCGGCATCGCCCGCGGCGACATCCGCAAGATCGCCCGCGACTCGATGATCTGAGGCCGTCGTTCCACGCGGCAGCCCCGGTGTTGACCGAGGTCAAAGCGTCCGACCCGCTCTTCCCCTCCTCATGCGCGCCGATGGCGAGCCCCGAGGAGGGAGACGTGCCGACCCGCGACCTGCCCCCGTTCCGCGATCTCCACGCCTTTCTCGCCCTGCTCGACAGTCGCGGGCTCCTGAGGCGGATCGCCAAACCGGTCTCCACCGTTCTCGACATGACCGAGATCCATCGCCGGGTCCTCCACGCCGGAGGCCCGGCGTTGCTGTTCGAGAAGCCGATCCTTGCCGACGGCACGGCCTCGGCGGTTCCGGTGTTGGTCAACCTCTTCGGCACCGTCGAGCGCGTCGCCCTCGGCTTCGGCATCGAGCCCACCCACCTCGATCGCCTCGGCGAGGAACTCGCCGCCCTGCGCGACCCGACCCCGCCGGATGGTGTCAAGGATGCGCTGTCCAAGCTGCCGCTGCTGAAGGCGGCGCTCTCCATGCGACCGAAGACCATCGGCTCGGCGCCCTGCCAAGAGCAGGTGCTCACCGGCGAGGCGATCGATCTCTCCCGCCTCCCCGTCCAGACCTGCTGGCCGGGCGAGCCGGCGCCGCTCGTCACCTGGCCGCTGGTGATCTCCCGCCCGCCCGACACCACCTCGACGGCGAAATACAACGTCGGCGTCTATCGCCTGCAGGTCGCCGGGAAGAACCGCCTGATCGCCCGCTGGCTCGCCCATCGCGGCGGCGCCCACCACCACCGCGCCTGGGCCGCACGGGGCGAGAAGATGCCGGTCGCCGTGGTGATCGGCGCCGACCCCGGCACCATCCTCGCCGGCGTCCTGCCGCTGCCGCAGGATCTCTCCGAGCTGCATTTCTCGGGTCTCACCCGCGGCGAGCGCGCCCGCCTCGTGCCGGCGAAGACGGTGCCCCTGAAGGTGCCGGCCGACGCCGAGATCGTGATCGAGGGCTGGGTGTCGCCGACCGAGACCCTGCCCGAGGGCCCCTACGGCGACCACACCGGCTATTGGAATTCGGTCGAGGACTTCCCCGTCCTGGAGGTCTCGGCGATCACCATGCGCCGCGAGCCGATCTATCTCTCGACCTTCACCGGCCGGCCGCCGGACGAGCCGTCGCGCATCGGCGAGGCCTTCAACCGGCTGTTCCTGCCGCTCCTGAAGAAGCAGTTTCCCGAGGTGACGGACTTCTGGCTGCCGCCCGAGGCCTGTTCCTATCGCGTCGCGGTCGTCGCCATCCGCAAATCCTATCCGGGGCAGGCGCGCCGGGTGATGATGGGCCTGTGGTCGATGTTGCCGCAGTTCGCCTATACCAAGTTCGTGATCGTCGTCGACGCCGACATCGACGTCCGCTCCTGGGACGACGTGCTCTGGGCGATCTCGACCCGCTCCGACCCGTCGCGCGACGTCATGCTGGTCGACCGCACGCCGATCGACTATCTCGATTTCGCCTCGCCGAAATCCGGTCTCGGCGGCAAGATGGGCCTCGACGCGACCACCAAGATCGGCACCGAGACCGAACGGGAATGGGGTCGCGTGCTCGAACAGAGCCCCGAGGTGTCGGCCCGCGTCGATGAGATGTGGGGGAGGCTGGGGATATGACGACGAATACACGAAGCACCGACCGGCTGACGCGATGAGCCGCGCTCGGGGCAAGGGCTCACCCCGATGTCCCCTCCCCCCTCGAGGGGGAGGGACAGGGAGGGGGGGCTCGGCATCGCCCCGGCTTCGACGTCGGAGAGGAGGAGTCTTCGTCCCCCCCTCTCTGTCTCTCCCCCTCCAGGGGGGGAGAGAACCGGATGAGAGCACCTTCCCCGATCCCGGTCCGCAACGGGCCGAGAGACCGCGAAGATGAACAGATGCAGCCCGAACCGCCGGTTCGGACGTCATTCGAACGGAGACACCATGCCCCGCGTCGTCCTCGGCCTCTCCGGCGCCTCGGGTGCGGCGATCGGCCTGCGCGTCGCCGAGATCTTGGCGCAAGGCGGCATCGAGACCCATCTCGTCGTCTCCGCCGCAGCGGAACGTACCCTCGCCCACGAGATCGGCCCCGGGGCGCTCGCCCGATTGCAGGCGCTCGTCCACGTCCGCTATCCGATCGACGACATCGGCGCCGCCATCGCCTCCGGCTCGTTCCGCACCGCCGGCATGATCGTCGCGCCGTGCTCGATGCGGGTGGTCGGCGCCATCGCCTCGATCGCCGCCTCCGACCTCCTGATCCGCGCCGCCGACGTGACGCTGAAGGAGCGCCGCCGGCTGGTGCTGGTCGCCCGCGAGAGCCCGCTGCACCTCGGCCACCTGCGCGCCATGGCCGCGGTGACCGAGGCGGGCGCCATCGTCGCCCCGCCGGTGCCGGCCTTCTATCTGAAGCCGACCTCGGTCGCGGCGATCGTCGACCACATCGCCCATCGCGCCGTCGATCTCCTCGACCTTCCCGACCTGCCGCGCGCCGCCGAATGGACCGGCGAGGAGGAGACCACGGGCCGACGGCCATGAAGCCGCTCGCCACCCGTCTCGCCGCCTACGAAGTCTTCTTTCCCCTCGCCGCCCTCGGCTCGATCGCCACCATCGCCCTGACGCTGCCCGCCCTCACCGGCGGCTGGTCCCCGTCCGCCGGGCTCTCGGCGATCGACTGGCACGCCCACGAGATGCTCTTCGGCCATTTCCCCACCGCCTTCGCCGGGGTGATGCTCACCGCCCTGCCGCGCTGGACGAAACGCCCCTCGCCCGCCGCGGCGACGATCGTCGGCCTCGCCCTCCTCTTCCTCGCCGCCCGCCTCGCCTTCGTCTTCTCGCCGTCCTCGATGTGGTTGTGGACTTCTCCGGCCGCCCTCGCCGCCGTCGCGGCCTACGCCGGATCTCGCATCGTCGCGGCCGGCGACCGCCGCGACTTCGGCCTCGTCGCGCTCCTCGCCGTCCTCGCCCTCGCCGACGCGGCCTTCCTCGTCTCGGCGCCGACCGGCGACACGTCGTTCGCCCTCCGGTCGGCCTTCGCCGCGGCTCTGTCGATCGCCATGGTGATGGGCGGTCGCATCGCCCCGGCGCTCACCCGCCACCTCGCCGACATGCGCGGCGAACCGCAGGCGCCGCCGACACCGCGTAGCTTCGAGATCACCGTCTTCGCCGTCTCGCTCTCGGCGCTCGCCGCGTGGACCTTCGCCCCGCGAGCCACCACGACCGCCGTCGCCCTGGCGCTCGCCGCTCTGTTCCATGCCGCGAGGCTCGCCACCTGGAAAGGCTGGTCGACCCGGGATCGCCCGCCCTTCCTCGCCCTCCACCTCGGCTATTCGTTCCTCCCCCTCGGCTTCGCGACGATGGCCGTCGCCATCCTCCGGGACGACTTCGACCTCGTCGACGTCGCCGCTCACGCCTGGGGCGCCGGAACGCTCGGGCTGATGTGCGCGGCGATCATGACCTCGGTGGTGCGCCGCTATTCCGGCAAGGCGCTGAGCGTGAGCCGTCTCGCCGACGCACTGGTCGCCGCCCTGTTGGTCGCCGTCGCGGCGCGTCTCGCCGCCGGCCTCGCCGGACTGCCGCTCGGCCTCCTTCACGCCTCGGCCGGGGCCTGGATCGCGGCCTACGCGACGCTGGCGGTGCTCGTCGCGCGCGACCGCCGCCTGCCCGCACCGGCCGGCGGCATGACGACCGCGGCGACGGCGGACGAGTTCGGCGAGGTGTCGTGAAAGTGGTGGGCCCGGAGGGACTCGAACCCCCAACCAAGCCGTTATGAGCGGCCGGCTCTAACCATTGAGCTACAGGCCCTTCGGCGACTTGGCGGACGGCTTCGAACCTCGCGGTCCGCTCGAGGCCCGCATACGACGCCGAGTGAGTCGGCCTCTCGCCTAGCACGACGTGTGGTCGACCGACAAGCACGCGCCATGATCGGAACACATTCCTCGTGGAAAAGCCGGGGATCACCGCCGCCGGAGGAGGATCCGGCGTGCCCGATCTCGACCGCGACGGGGGCCCGGAGCCCATCCGTTAACGCCGACGGTGGAGACGACGCGAAGATCGTCCCCGTGGGCCGACCGGAGACGTCGGACGCGAGGCCTCGTGCGAGGCGCGCCGATCGCTCCCTTCGGAGAAGCGCAGAAGCACCAGTCGGTACAGACAATTCCGTCTCCCGCGATGGCGTCGAACGCCACCGGACGACGTTGCGGACCGCCGCCGATCAGCGTGGATGCGATCGCCGGCGAGGTCCGGAGGAGACCGGGTGATCGCACCGATGCGAACCCGGCTCCCGAGCCGGTGGCGCGTTTTCGGGGGGAGACCCGATCCGGCCATCGACCCGTGAGGTGGGTCCCCACGAGAGCTCGCAGAGCCCGGGACACCTCGAGTGCACGCGCCGCATGAACCCATGGCGGGTGGCCGTGCCCCATCGGAGTGGAATCGCATGATCCTAGCCCCCGCCGCCGCGCTTCGCGGCGCCGCGCCGCGTCGAGCCCTGCTCGCCGCCGGCTTCCTCGCCCTCGCTTGCGCCCCGGCCTTCGCCGGATCGGCCAAGGTCCAGGGCCAGGGTATCGCCTCCTTCTACGGACGCGAACATCACGGCGGCCCGACCGCCTCCGGCGAACGCTTCAACATGCACGCCATGACCGCCGCCCACCGCACCGTCAAGCTCGGCACCCATCTCAAGGTGACCAACCTGAAGAACGGCAAGTCGGTGGTGGTCCGCATCAACGACCGCGGCCCCTTCATCAAGGGGCGCATCATCGACCTGTCGCGCGGCGCGGCGGACGTCCTCGGTTTCACCGGCGCCGGCCTCACCCGCGTCGCCATCGAAACCGCGGAAACCGGCGCCAAGCCCGGCCCGGTGGCCGGCTCGATGAAGGTGGCCTCGCTCGAGCCCGAGACGACCGGCACCACCGCCGCGGCCACCTCCGGCGACGAAGTCGCGGCGAAGCCCGTCCTCACCGAGGCCGAACGGGCGATGATCGATCGAACCGCCTCTTCCAACCGCTGACCCCGGTCGGACGAGACGAAGAAACGGCTCCGTTCACCCGAACGGAGCCGTTTTCGTCTTTCAGGGACCGCGGCACGCGGAGCCGATGATCGCTCACCCCTCCTTCGGGATCGGCCGCGGCTTGCCCTCGTCGTCGACGGCGACGAAGGTGAAGGTGGCGTCGGTGACCTTCTCGCGGGTCACCGTGCGGAAGCGCTGCGCCCAGGCTTCGATGTGGATCTTCATCGAGGTGCGGCCGATGCTCTCGACGTCGGTATAGACGCAGAGCACGTCGCCGACCTGCACCGGCCGGATGAAGATCAGCGTATCGACCTTGATCGTCACCACGCGGCCGCGCGCCCGCTCCACTCCGCGGATGCCGCCGGCGGCGTCCATCTGGGAGAGCACCCAGCCGCCGAAGATGTCGCCGTTGGCGTTGGTGTCCGCCGGCATGGCGATGACGCGGACGGTGAGTTCGCCACGGGGCATGTCGCAGGTGGTGGGAGAATCGGTCATTCCGGCCTCGGTATCGGTTGTCACGCAGGAAGCCTAACCGCCGTCCGGGCGCGGCGGAAGCCCGCCGACGCGGCGCTGCCTCACGGCCCGTGGCTGCGCGGATAGGGATTGACCTCCGCCGGCGTCCATCCGGCGAGCACGCCGTCGCGCGGTGCGAAGACCTCGACCTTCAGCGGGTGGCAGGCGACCGCGTCCGACGAATGCGTCGCCCCGCAATCGCCGCCCGGACAGGCCGACAGCGCGCCGAGGAGATCGATCTCGGCGAACATCTCCAGGAAGTCGCCGGGCCTGACCGGGCTCGCCTTCATGAAGTAGCGATGGGTGTCGTGGGTGAAGCCGGTGCACATGAAGACGTTGAGCACGTCGTGCACCAGCGGCTCGGCTTGCGTGAGCGTCCGTCCGGTCGCTTGCGCCAGGGCCCGCGTCAGGTTCGAGTGGCAACAGTGGTGATAGTCGACGCCCTTGAGCAGCCGGTTGGTGTAGGGGTCGCAGCGCGTGCCGATGACGTCGTGGACGCCGGCCCCGTCGGCATCGAAACCGTACCAACCGAGCGTGTCGGCGGTGATCGTCGCCATGGGCCTGAGGTACGGCAGGTTCGACCACAGCCGATCGCCGACGCCGACATGGGTGGCGTGCAGCGCCCGTGTCTTGCCGGAGAAGAAGCGCTCGATCGGATCGTTCGCGTTCCACAGATTGAGATCGCCGACCTGCGGCCCCTCGATCGAGACGATGCGGAAGAAATGCCCGGCCGGAACCCGGAACGATGCCGCGTCGCGTGGGCCGACGATCACCTCGTCGATCCTGGTCATCCCTTCGCGCGCCCGCTCGTAGAAGGCGGCGTCGAAGGGCGGCAGATGCTCGACCTCGTAGGTGACGACGGGTGGTGCGGCACGACGCGCCTCGGCATCGGCGGGAGCGGCGGGTTTCGGCATGAGCGGGTCTCCGGCGGGGCGCGGGAAGCTTCGCCGAGCCGGCGCCGGCGCACAAGCGCCCCGG
Organism: Pinisolibacter sp.; assembly: GCF_036782435.1. Classification (NCBI taxonomy): domain Bacteria; kingdom Pseudomonadati; phylum Pseudomonadota; class Alphaproteobacteria; order Hyphomicrobiales; family Ancalomicrobiaceae; genus Pinisolibacter; species Pinisolibacter sp. The sequence continues at coordinate 16,029 of NZ_DAIPZB010000018.1, forward strand.
CCGGAATTCCCGCCCGTATCGACCTCGTGTGGTCACTTCGCGGCCGCCCCACCTTCCTTCTCCCCTCGCGGGAGAAGGTGCCCCGAAGGGGCGGATGAAAGGGCGCCGCGTAGCGGCGATGCGGTGAGGACCCGACGTTCGAAGGCGAGGAGCGGCCCAGCTCCCTCATCCGGCCTTCGGCCACCTTCTCCCGCAGGGGGAGAAGGGGTCCTCGCAGCACCGCCTTCGACCCACCGGACACGTACGAACGTTTCGATGGCCGGCCACGCGCCGCGGAACCGCCGCGCCTCGCAGCCTCAGCCGAACATCCGCAACCCCTGCTCGGCGATGATGCGTTTCGCCTTGTCGAAGGCCATCTCGATCGCCGTATCGCGATCGGCGAAGCGGTCGGCGCGGACGAAGCGGCTCTCCTTCGTGACCCCGTCGACCTCGCGGCAGATCACCCCGCACAGCTGCCACTGCCCCTGTTCCTGGAACGGCGTGGCGCGCACGATCCACCCGTCGAGCTCCATCGTCGGCTCGGGCTCGGGGGCCTTGGGGGAGGAGCCGAAGAGACGTTTCAGAAGGGACATGGCGAGCCTCCGGGATCGGCAGCGTTCGTCGTCATTCGGCGGCGGCGAGGACCAGTTCGCCGGCGGCGATCATCTCGCCGCGCAACCAGTCCGGACAGAGATCGAAGCCGTTCGGCCACGTCGGCGCACCGTATTCGAGAAATACCCGCGCGAAGAAAGCGGGTTCGCGCAGCGGCCGAACCATCTCTCCGGGCTCGGCGACCAGTGCGGCGAAGTCGTGGACGCCGCTCGCTCCGTCGGCGAACCGAACACGCAGCCCGAACGGCGCTTCGACCGAGAGTTCAGCGATCTTGTTCAGCATCGAGACCTGCGATCTTCTCCAGCGGCATCCCTGCCCGCGCTCGTTCCCAATCGGCGAAGAGTTCGTCGCGATGGAGCCCCGCCCATTCCGATACCAGACGCGCCGCCGTCGGCGGTAGCCGCCCTTCGACGATCCTTCCCGACGCGATGTCGACCATCGCTTCCGATCCGCCATAGATAGCATGGAAATGCGGCGGCGGATGATCCTTCGAATACATGCGGATGACGATGCCGTAGAAGATCGCGATCACCGGCACGGGCAAGGTCCTCCCGAAACGAAGAACCCCGGCGTCGTCGCCGGGGTCCTGTGATCCTCAGTTGTCGAGGAAGCTCCGGAGTTTCCGCGACCGGCTCGGATGCTTCAGCTTCCTCAGCGCCTTCGCCTCGATCTGGCGGATGCGTTCGCGGGTGACCGAGAACTGCTGGCCGACCTCTTCGAGCGTGTGGTCGGTGTTCATGCCGATGCCGAAGCGCATGCGCAGCACGCGTTCCTCACGCGGGGTGAGCGAGGCCAGCACCCGCGTCGTCGTCTCGCGAAGATTGCTCTGGATCGCCGCGTCGATCGGCAGGACGGCGTTCTTGTCCTCGATGAAATCGCCGAGATGCGAATCCTCCTCGTCGCCGATCGGCGTCTCGAGAGAGATCGGCTCCTTGGCGATCTTGAGGACCTTGCGCACCTTCTCCAGCGGCATGGCGAGCTTCTCGGCCAGCTCCTCCGGTGTCGGCTCGCGGCCGATCTCGTGCAGCATCTGGCGCGAGGTGCGGACGATCTTGTTGATCGTCTCGATCATGTGGACGGGAATGCGGATGGTGCGCGCCTGATCGGCGATCGAGCGGGTGATCGCCTGCCGGATCCACCACGTCGCATAGGTCGAGAACTTGTAGCCGCGGCGGTACTCGAACTTGTCGACCGCCTTCATCAGACCGATGTTGCCCTCCTGGATCAGGTCCAGGAACTGTAGGCCGCGGTTGGTGTATTTCTTGGCGATCGAGATGACGAGACGCAGGTTCGCCTCGACCATCTCCTTCTTGGCCTGACGGGCCTCGCGCTCGCCCTTCTGCACCATGTGGACGATGCGGCGGAACTCGGTGGTCTCGAGCCCGGTCTCCGAGGCGAGGTTCTGGATCGCGCCGCGGAACTCCTTGATCGTGTCGCCTTCGTTCTTGACGAAGTCACGCCAGCCCCGCGTGCCGAGATTGGCGACGCGGCGCAGCCAGTGCGGATCGAGCTCCGAGCCCTGGTAGTTCTTGAGGAAGTCGTCGCGGGCGACGCCGTAGCTCTCGGCGAGGCGCAAGAGACGCCCCTCGAAGCCCATCAGCTTCTTGTTGATGTCGTAGAGCTGCTCGACCAGGCTGTCGATACGCGCCTGATTGAGGGAGAGGCTCTTCACCTCGTTGATGAGGTCTTCCTTGAGTTTCTTGTAGCGGCGCTCCTGGGAGGGCGACAGCGTCTCGTTCTTGAGACGGCCCTCGACCAGCTGCTCCTGCAGGCGGTGCAGCTTCTTGTAGTCGTCGGCGATGCGGTCGAAGGTCTCGAGCACCTTCGGCTTGAGCTCGGCTTCCATGGCGGAGAGCGAGACGTTGCCCTCCATGTCGTCGCCGTCGTCGTCGCCGCTCTCGGCTTCCGCCTCCGCCGCCTCTTCCGTCTCCTCGCCGGCTTCCTCGTCGACCGGCACCATCGGCGGGCCGCCGGCCTTGCCGTCGGGACCGGCATAGGTCGCCTCGAGGTCGATGATGTCGCGCAAGAGGATCTTGCCGTCGTTGAGTTCGTCGCGCCAGATGATGATCGCCTGGAGGGTCAGCGGGCTCTCGCAGAGGCCCGCGATCATCGCCTCGCGACCGGCCTCGATGCGCTTGGCGATGGCGATCTCGCCCTCGCGCGACAGAAGCTCGACCGAGCCCATCTCGCGCAGATACATGCGCACCGGATCGTCGGTACGGTCGGCCGGCTCACGGGTGGTGGTGGTACGGGCCGGCAGCGCCGACGGCGCCTCGGCGAGGTCGGTGGACTCGGCCTCCTCCTCCTCGCCCTTGTTGTTCTCGTCCTCTTCGCCCGCCTCCTCCGTCTCGACGACGTTGATGCCCATCTCGTTGAGCATGGCGAGGATGTCCTCGATCTGCTCGGAGGCCACCTGCTCGGAGGGAAGCACGTCGTTGAGCTCGTCATAGGTGACGAAGCCGCGCTTCTTGGCGATCTTGATCATCCGCTTGACGGCGGCATCGGAGAGGTCGAGCAGCGGGCCGTCCGGGGTTTCCGGCGCCTGCACCTCGGTCTCTTCCTGCTCGCCTGCCTTGGTCGCCATGAAGCATCTCCTGGAGGAATGCGAGCCGTCGCGACCGGGCCTCGTCACCCCGTCGCCCGGGCGGGCGCTCGAGGGGGAAGCGAAGCCGTCGAGGGAGTGACCCTCGGGTCGAACGGCCGAAAGGTTGAATTACGGCGCTTGTCCTAAGCTCCGATTAACTGTCGCACCGATGCGCGCGATGGCCCGCATCACTCGCGTTTCGGCGGCGGACGCCGAAGGACCGGTCTTTCGCGAAACGTCGTCCCGATCGCGCGAGAAGGGCTGCGCCGATGCGTGGGACATTCCGGGAGAGGCTTTATTTAACGAGCGAATCGGATTGCGCAAGGGTGATTCGTCACACGATTCGCCGCGCCGCGCGAATCGTGTGTCCACCACCTCTCCGGAATCTCCTGTAATTTCACAGCGAGGCCGTTCCGGCGCCTCATCCGCCGGCGATTCCCCCGGCCGCGATGCCGCCGCCGTTCCCCCCCTGCGCCCGGCGGATCTCCTTGGCTTCCTCGGCGAGTTCCTGCTCGCGCCGGGCGAATTCCTCGCGCCGCCGGCCGATGTCGCGGGAGAGCCCGAGGATGCGCGCCTCGACGCTCTCGTCGGCGTCCGGCCCGACCTGGGAAACCTCGCGTTCGAGTTCGCGCTCCATGTGGCGCAGCTCGAGCCGGTCGAGGAAGTGCCACAGACAGGTCTCCACCCAGCTTTCCGGCGGATGGAACTTCAGCACCTTGAAGCGCTGCTTGAGCCGGTCGCCGCGCCCGCTCGTCACGCGCCCCGCACCGTCGGTCACCTCCGAACCGTGCAATTCCTCGAGCAGGAAGAAGAAGCGCGGATCGATGCCCTCGTAGAAGGAGGAGACCGACAGGTCCGACACCTCCGTCGCCATCCGCCACAGTTCGCGCTTGAACGCCTCGTGCGGCTCGAGCCCGAAATCGAGGCCGACCATCCGCTCCGCCGCCGCCTCGAAGAGGTCGGGATATTCGACGCAGAGCCCGAGCACCACCCGTTCGAGCCCGACGAGATCGCCGTCGGGCATCGGCGGCATCGCCGCCGAGGGCTCGGCCCGTCCCGTCCCGCGTCCGCCCCACGGCGCCGCCGCACGCCCCCCCTTGGCGAAGCCCTCCCCCCGCTCGCCCCGCTCCGACGACCAGAAGAGATTGGACAGCCTGAGCCGGTATCTGAGCTGATAGGCGCGTTGAACCCGTCCGTCGCGGATCTCGTGGACGAGATCTTCGAGCCGCTTCTCGAGCGCCGCCTTGCGCTCCGGCGTGTCGATCGCCGCGCCGCGGGTTTCGCGATCCCACAGCACGTCGGCGAGCGGCACGGCGCGCTCCACCTCCGCCTGGAACGCCGCCTTGCCGCCGAGCGCGATCAATTCGTCGGGGTCCTTGCCGTCGGGCAGGAAGACGAAGTTGAACGAGAAACCGGATTTGAGATGCGGCAGGATGCGGTCGACGGCGCGATAGGCGGCTTTGACGCCCGCCTTGTCGCCGTCGAAACAGACGACCGGCTCGGCGGCGAAGCGCCACATCCGCTGGATCTGCTCCTCGGTGAAGGCGGTGCCGAGCGTCGCCACCACGCTCGGGATCCCCGCCTGCCACACCGCGATGGCGTCGAGATAGCCCTCGACCACGATGACCGAGCCCTGGTCGTAGGCCGCCTGCCGGGCGCGGTGGCCGTTGAACAGCATCAGTCCCTTGTGGAAGAGCTCGGTCTCCGGCGAGTTCAGGTATTTCGGCTGGTCGTCCGGGCTCATGGCGCGACCGCCGAAGGCGACGACCCGGCCCTTCTCGTCCTGGATCGGGATCATCAGCCGGTTGCGGAAGCGATCGTAGGCGGGCCGCCCGTCGTCCGGCTTGATGGTGAGCCCGGCGTCGACCATCGCCTGCTCGTCGACCCCCTTGCCGAGAAGGTGCCGCTTCAGCGCGTCGCGCTCCGCCGGGGCGAAGCCGATGCGGAACTCCTTGACGGTGCGCGGCTCGAGCCGCCGCTTCTCGACATAGGCCCGGGCCGAGGCGCCGGAGGAGAGCCGCAACTGCTCCTCGAAGAACCGCGCCGCCATCTCGGTGACGTCGGCGAGCGAGGCGCGATGACGCTCGCGCTTCTCCTCGCGCGCATCCGGTTTCGGCAGGACGACGCCGGTCTCGGCGGCGAGCCGCTCGACGGCCTCGGGAAACGACAGGCCCTCCGTCTCCATCAGGAAGCGGAAGATGTCGCCGTGCTTCCCGCTCGAGAAGCAGTGATAGAAGCCCTTCTGGTCGTTGACGAAGAAAGACGGCGTCTTCTCCGGATTGAACGGCGACAGGCCGGCGAATTCCCGCCCCTGCTTCTTCAGCCGCACACGCCGCCCCACGACGTCCGAAACCGGAAGCCGAGCACGGATCTCGTCGAGAAGGTGCGGCGGGAACTTCATGGAGGGACTATAGGGGAGCGAGGGGCCGGTCCGCTACGAAAAGCTATTTCCACGGAGCGCTTGACAAAATATGTTTGTATATACATTCTGTCGGAGGCGATGAACCAACCCCAAAGC